>CALKGI010000241.1 GCA_938085045.1 uncultured Alteromonadaceae bacterium | reverse complement strand
ACAAAACGAGGTAGTTTCTGAGCTGCCAAAGTCACGACCCGATTTAATCACAGTACCGGTAGAGTCTACCAGTTCATAACCGCCATTACCCTCGGTCATGCCATCGCCAAAGGTATCAAAAATGGTGAAAGTGAAATCGCCATCAGACAAGGTAATACTTTTACTGACATTCTGATGATCGCTGTATCCACTGCCAGAGGAAACTACATTGCCTCTATCATTGCGAATTTCCCAAGACGTTTCGCCACCGAAGTCATCCATCTCTAGATTAAGGGTGACGTTATTGGTATAACAGCTACCTGTGCCGCCACCGCCACCAGTATCGCCGCCGCCGTCACCTAAATCAGGCACGTTGTTACTTACCCAGCCTGATAAAGCCGATACGCGGGCATAAACGCCAGCCAAATCTGGCTGTGCACAGCCAACACCCCAGCTTACAACGCCGATTTGAAAGAATTCACCGTTTTCTTTAACTACCATAGGGCCACCAGAATCACCCTGACATGAATCTTTACCGCCTTGTGAGTATCCAGCACATATTTCAACAGCATCATTAATATTTTCGCCTTCTATATCATAGCCATCTTGACACTGTTGGTATGAAATAATTGGCACATCCACGTCTCGCAATTTGTTCGCCAGTGAGCCACTTTCTGATGTCTTGCCCCAGCCGATAACCGTTGCCATGGTACCAACAGATTCGTGACTTTGGTCGCCTAGCTTAATGGGGGCGTAAAAAGCAGCGTCAATTGGCTCTTCTAACTCGTACACCGAGATATCGTAACCATTATTGCCATAATTCGGGTGATTAATCTGACGTTTGACACGGATTTTTTGAGTACCACTTAAGTTATTTTGATCGTGTGCACCAATTATCACGTCTATGGTGCCACCCGAGCAATGGGCCGCAGACATCACATAGGTAGGGCTTATCACTGATGCGCCGCAAAAGTGTCCAATACTATCGGCCATTGATACGATAAATGGATACTCACCAGCATTTGTTTCATTACCGCCAACGATATTGGTTGTGGGTGACGTTGGCGCTGCGACATTTTTGACTAAAAATGGCGAAGGTCTGTATTTTCTAGTGTTTGTTGGCCGTTTGGACTTGCTTACTGTATTGGCGACTGTTGTTGCCGTTTCCATACTTGCTACCTGACCTGCTGCTTGCGCAGCCATTGTTTGGCTGGTGAAAGCCATAGCAATACTCAAGGCCAGTACTTTTGGCTTGCAGCCTTTAAGGAAAGGGGTCTGGTTGTTAGATTGTTTCATTGTTCTACTTGTCCTGTGTTAATTTTTAGTTTGTTTTTGTTGACCAAACATTAACAACCAACACATAAAAAGAACGGAAAATTAGCTGAAAAAAAGCTGAAAAAGACCTGATAAGCTGCTGAAAAAACTGAAATCATTCTTTGCCGGTACCGTCGCAAAAGTCTGGGGGTGACATTTCGATCTATTCCCCGACCTCAGGAAATTAAATCCCCAACCTCACCCTAACCCGCACCCTATCTTGTTCAATTTTATCGAAATATTCTTTCACTAGCGGGTCTTGGGCCCAAGGTTCAAGGGCAATGCGTAAAATGCCAATTTCATCAGTCCACCAGCGGTGCGACGTTTCAAACAATTGTGCCAGCTCTAACGGTTGGCAAGTTTCGCCACAGTAAAAATCGCTAATCAATTGCAACTTACCTAAATTCCAAAAAAAGTAAGATTCAGGCGAGTCATTTCGATACCGCTGTAGTTGCCTTGATAACCTGCTGGCTGTTTGCTGGCTTTCTTGTATTTTGCCTCCGCCGCGCTGTGCCATCATTAGCGCAATAGATTCGACACGAGTATTTAGTGCAACCTCAAATTCAGGCAGATGTTCAAGATAGGCCTGCAACGCGGCTTGAGCGTGGGTCTGTCCGGCGGGTTGCTTCGCACTTTGCAGCAGGTTGGCGACCATATAAAGGTTAGTAATATTGTCGAGCAAGCTGTAGTTTTGCACCGCAATAGGGGGCACTTGATGCAATGCAGGTTGATTATAGGCTTGGGCAATAAGGTTGGCCGACCTTAACCAGTAGTCTGTCGCTGTTCGCTTTAAATCCTCGGCAATGGTATGTGCACCTTCAATGTCACCCATGGCCAACTTGATCTCATACATTTGCAAAATCAATTTCGGGCCGGGGCGAACGTTCAATCGGCTTTGTTGTATCTCACCCATAAAGTCATTCACTCGAATAAAAAGAGATAGATTGCTAGGTAGTGCTTTTTGTATTTTACCATTGTGGTCCATTTTTCTTTGCTGCCAGAGCTGCTCTACCTGCATAGTTTGCTTTGTTACACCACAGGTATCGAGAATTTGCGAAATCACTTTTAGCCTGAGGGCTTTGAACACACCCAGTGGAATGCTATCAACAAATGTTTGTATATCACCACAGGTTCGTGCCTCTAATATCATCGAATAGAGTTTAGAGCGCCATGCTGCGGTTTCATCGGGGTGATAACGCAGCATGGCATTGAGCACATGATTGGCTTTGCTTTTCAAATGAATGGTATAGAAGTAGTAACTGCTCAATGCTTTGAGTGCGTCAAAATTGCTTGGGTCTAGTGCTAATGCCCGCTCTGCAAAAGTGCGTATTTGATGTATTGACGATACGTACTGCCCGCCTATTCGACTGGTAACCTGAGAATGCGCTATAGCGAGCAAACCTAATACTTGGGGGGTATCGGGTCTATTTTTATTGAGTGCCTCAAGTATATCCAGTGCTTTTTCGAGTGCTTTTGGCAGTGTTCTTTGCAGATGATTATTCGCCAAAACCAATTGCTCAACCTCTACATGACTCAATCGATTCAGGGCAGGGGAATAACGCTTGAACAATTTTGGTTGCATTAGCGCTAATTTGACAGCTGCGACCACTTGCTTGCCCAAATGAGCATGTAAGGTCTGTTTGGTTTTCAAGGTGGTGTCAATCATGGTAGAAAACACCCGAGCACCGCTGGCTGAGTCGATTAATTGGAGTGTTAACTTAACCGTTTGCTCTTTGCTTTCATCGCCCGTTTCGCCTGCCGTTTCATCAAACAGCAGCAACTTACTTTTGAGCACAAGGCTGGCTTTTACCGCCTGAGTTTGCTGGGATTTGCCATCAACAATGCTAATACCTTTAACCAAAGATAAGTCGTTAAGAATTTGTTCACGCAAAACCTCGGTAAAGGCCGCTGATAAAGTGTCGGTGGCTGTTAACTCAATATTGTTAACAGCTAAAGTGACTGGCGCGTTTTGCTTTAGCGATTGCTTTTGGGTTGAGCGCTGAGCAGTGCTTTGTTTAGTGCTTGCGCTATTGGGCAATTTTTCTTGCGATTCCAAAGACCAATAAGCTGCACCTAAGAAAACGCCAATAACCATAATAGCGGCCGCAATTAATACAGTTGTATTGCGCCTACCTTTAACCTGCGTGTTGCCACTGTTACTTCCACCCGCATTAGTCGTGGGGGGCTGGTTGGTTACCTCTAAAGTGACCGGTTGCTCGACCTTAACCTCCTGCGAACGGCGAATTTTTAACGACACGTGTTCAGCAACACTGAAGCGATAACCAACTTTAGGTATGGTGGTAATAAACAGGTCACGCTGGGTCGCCATCGCTTTTCTTAGCGAAGAAATGCTTTTATTTATGGTGTCGTCGGAGGTAAATGCACTTTGCCAAACATCTTCAGACAGGGTTTTGCGGGTAATGTTTTGATCAGGGTGAGCAAGAAAAAACTCGATCAATTCCACTTGCCGAGGATCGAGCTTAAAACACTGCTCATCTCGTTCTATTACACCATCGTGAAAATTAACAATCACGTCAATGTTTAAACTTTTACTCTCTTGCAAAGGATTAATCTCTTTGAGCCAACAGCACTGCTGTTGCTTTTACGGCTGCCTTTTATAGCAACATCACGGAGGTTAAGCAAGTGGCGCAGGGACGTAGCTGGATTTGAAAGTTTCATAGAGTTTATGATGTTTATTAAGCAATAAAACCTCTGCGAGCGTTGATAACAGTGATATTCACGGACAATCAATAAATATCCTGAATCAACGAACATCCGTTTTTTCAGCAATTTTTCAGCTATTTTTCACGTTTTTCATTAACAAAATAAAAATTAGCCATGGTAAAAATTAACAACTGATTCACGGTCGAGGTTCGCTTTGGCTTTGATTAGTGCTTATGAGCACTCAGTAAACTTAATACTAATAAAAACCATAAACATAAATACAGGAAGAATGAGAATGAGAATTTTAACCCCTTTGGCGGCGACTATCGCAATCGCTCTGTCGGCATCCTCTTTTGGCGCCATGGCAGCTAATAGCCCTTCGTTTGTTAAAGGAGAACTGGGACTGGCGACTTCAGCCACGACAATTTCAACCCTCAAAACAATATTGTCAGCTAAACCTGAGTACGCCTTGAACGGTAATGAAGACTTTTCTGTGCAAAAACAATGGACAGACGAGCTTGGCAAACGCCATACCCGTTTGAACCAGACCATTAACGGCCTTAAGGTGTATGGTGCCAGCATGGTTGTTCACGCTGATTTGAATGATGCAAATGTTAATTCGCCCAGCGCACAGGCAAACATCTATGCGGTTTCTGGCCGATTAGCGGTGAATGACTTAGCAGCTTTAGGTGTTCAGTCACTTAAATCTATGCCCAGAGCAATGAAAATAGCGTCAGAACTAGGTCAAGTAGAAGGCAAAGCTGAACTGGCTTATGTCTATTTGCCACTGCTCGATGAAACGAAACTGGCTTGGAAAGTCGAAGTGATTTATGACAACGGTGGCGATGATTTCGGTCACGACTCGGTTTTTTATGGCGTAAATGATATGGCGCTGTTGACTCGTCATGCCAAAATGCATCGCGCTAAAAACTGGAAAACTTATGACTTAAACAATGCCTCTCATACATCGGGGTCGGGCTCTCTATTGTGCAGAAGAAACGAAAGTTGTGGTGATGTTTCGGCACAACGTGCTCACGATGGCGCATCTTCTGTTTATGATTATTACAATAATCGCTTTGGTCGCAAGAGTGTTGATAATAGTGATTTAACCCTTAAATCAAGTGTTCATACCGACGTTAGCCTGAATAACGCTTATTGGTATAACAATCAAATGTTCTATGGTGACGGAGACGGTTCACAGTTCAATGATTTGACTTTGGCGCATGATGTTATTGGTCATGAACTGACACATGGCGTGACTCAAAATACCGCGAATTTGGTTTATGCCAATGCATCTGGTGCCTTAAACGAAGGTTGGTCTGATATTCTTGGTGCCGCTTCTGAGTCTTACAAACTGGGCAGTACTCAGCCAGATTGGAAAATAGGCGAAGAAGTAATGGCCTCTGGTGGCGCTTTGCGTTACATGAAAAACCCGACTCAAGACGGTTACTCAACAGATTGGTATCCCGATCGCATTCCGTTCTCATCAAACCCAAGCAACCAGAACGATCAGGGCGGTGTTCATGGTAATTCAGGGATTGCCAACTTAGCATTTGCATTAGCCGTTGATGGTGGTTCACATCCTCGTGGTAAATCATCTGCCAATGTGCCAAAACTGGGTTTAGCCAAAGCAGAACAGATTTTTTACCGTGCATTGAACACCTATATGACTCAAAGCTCTGATTTCTTTGATGCAAGAACAGCTACAGCACAATCTGCACAAGACCTTTATGGTGCCACAGAAAAAACAGCTGTTGAAACCGCATGGTGTGCGGTTGGTGTTGGTACTTGTCCGGGTGGTTCTACTGGTGGTGGCAACACGCTTGAAAATGGCGTTGCAAAAACAGGCTTGGCTTCAAGTTCTGAACTGACTTACACCATGGACGTACCAGCAGGTTCAACCAATATCAACGTTGTTATGAGCGGTGGTACAGGCGATGCTGACATGTATGTTAAGTTCGGTTCAGCACCGACTGACAGCAGTTATGATTGTCGTCCGTACCAAGGTGGTAATGCTGAGTCGTGTACTGGAATGACTCAAAACGGTGGCAAATATTATGTACGCCTTAAAGCTTACAGCGCTTTCTCAGGTGTTAGCTTAACGGGTAGCTACACTGGTGGTTCATCGGGTCCAAGTCCTATCAATGACACTACTAGCAACATCTCAGTGTCGCAAGGTTCATGGGAGCACTACACGCAAGTCTTGGCCTCGGGTTACGCCGACTTGACTGTTACTACCTCTGGTGGTTCTGGTGATGTTGACTTATTCGTTCGCCACGGTGCACAACCTACTAGTTCAACTTATGATTGTCGTCCATACAAAAGTGGCAATTCTGAGAGTTGTTCATTCAGCAACCCGGCGTCTGGCACATGGCACATTAGCCTAAATGGTTACAGCGCGTCTTCTGGTGTTGCTATGAACATTACTGCTACGCCGTAGGGCAAACGTTTAAGTACTTTGTTTAAAAGCGTTTAAAAATAAAAAGGAGCCGATTATGGCTCCTTTTGTGCATTTTAAACTGATTTAAATTGAAATAATCTGCAATTTCCAGCAATCGTTCTACCGACTGCCTTTGATTTAGCTAGTTTTAATGATTAATTGACCCCTTTTTCATTGATATTACCCGTTTTAGTCGTTAGAGTACGCGTCGGCTCAAAATGAGCGTAGTTATAACTCATATCATCATTAATAACAGGAATAAAAAATGTACAAAACATTAGTTGCCGGAATTATTTTGTCTGCATTGTCAACACCAACATTTGCGGGTGAAGATAAAGATTTTGCAGATTTAATTTTGGACAAAGCAAAAAGTAAATTGGCGGGTAAAATTGGTTCTTTATTGATTGATAGTATTTTCGGCTTTGGTGGTGGACCTAATTATGTCACTTTGAGTGAAGAAAGCTTACAAGCAATAGAAAATCGCGTCAGAGGCGTTGTTATTGAAACTGAAGAAGCCGATGCCCTATCTGATTTGGCCTCGCTGGATTTAACACTGTCGTATTTTAACGCCAGCGTAAACAATGGTCAGCCAGATACAAGTATTTTAGACGAATCACTGTTGCGCTCTCATGATTTGGTCACCCATCATGCATTTAATGTTAATTATAATGACAACTATTTTCTTTTGGCGACCAATTATGCCCTAGCAGCCAGTTTGCAAATTGCCATTTATACTGAGCGTCACCTTGAAGGTTATATCAGCAGCAATGATGTTAAATATCGAGGTGATGTTTTGGCTGACAAATTAGAGGTTATGTATAATGCAACAAGCAAATATGTTGCTGATAATATCGTGAGTACCGGTTGTTATTTTGACCAAGACAATTACGAGATACTTTGTCAGGCGAAAAATAAGATCAATGGTTGGGGTTATGGAGCCGCTTATGATATTGGCGAACGTTTTGATTGGAAAGCCGAAATTCAACAAATTGAAGCTGATTTTTTAAATAGCCTAGTTGGGGATGTGCCAAAAACAGTTGCTAAGTTAAGAAACCTGTAACCGACTATCGCCAATATTTAGGGCTCGTGTTGAATTGATTTTGGTACAATGCTATGTACTGATTTTATTAAGATTATACTATCCTGATAAAACCAAAGGGGTCAAGTAGCTTGTTTCACAATACTATTTTATTCAAGCACTATTACCCACAAATTTCGAAAGTAAGTGGCTGCTAATTAATTGATAAGATATTGAAAATGTTCAGTTTACCGATAGTATTATGAAGCAAGCAACTTGACCCCCAATTTTAGATGGGGTGAGTTGGCAGGACTATGAAGCAAGTATTGATAGTAATATCTATGACTTGCATGAAAGGTTACAGGCGAAAAAGTATCAACCTAAGCCAGCCAAAAGGATCACCATACCTAAATCCGATGGGAGCGAACGCCCCATCAGTATTCAAAGTGTAGAAGACAAGATCGTGCAACAGGCAGCCGTTCATGTACTGAACGCCATCTATGAAAATGACTTTTTGGGATTTTCATATGGTTTTCGTCCAGAGCGCAGCCAACACAATGCGTTGGATGCACTATATATCGGTATAGATCAAAGGAAGGTGAACTGGATATTGGATATGGATCTGGAAAAGTTCTTCGACAGAGTAGAACATGACTGGCTAATCCATTTTATCGAACACCGAGTTGCAGATCAGCGGCTCATCAAACTGGTTAAACAGTGGATCACAGCTGGACACATGGACGAACATGGCCACCGAGTTAAAGCAAATCGAGGGTGCCCCCAAGGATCCGTGATTTCGCCGTTACTGGCCAACATCTATTTACATTATGTGATGGATAGTTGGACGGAAGGTCTGAGAAGGGAAAGTCACGCAGGTATGATAATCGTGCGATATGCAGATGATACGGTGTTAGGTTTTCAATATGAAGAACAAGCGAGACATTACTATGAACAACTGCAACTGCAATTGGGGCAATATGGCCTGTCAGTCAATGTAAAGAAAACGCGTCTGATTGAATTTGGTCGTTATGCTGCTCAAAATAGAGCGAAACGGGGTCTGGGTAAACCAGAAACGTTTAGCTTTTTGGGCTTTACTCACTATTGTAGTCAAACTAGAGCAGGTCGGTTTCAAATTGGTCGTAAGACGATATCGAAATCGATCAATAAAAAGTTAAAGGAAATCAATGTTGAGCTTAGAAAGCGAATGCATCGTCCGGTCTGGGAGACAGCTCAATGGTTAAAGTCAGTTGTTCAAGGTCATACAAATTATTTTGGTGTGCCTGGTAACTTCGCTGCAATGGCAAAATTTCGAGATGAGGTTATAAAGCGATGGCTAAAAGCGCTTAGGCGCAGAAGCCAGCGGCATAAAATGCCTTGGTCAAAATTCACTAGGTTGGTCGCAATCTGGATACCACTTGCGAAAATTGTTCATCCTTATCCAAACAGACGCTTTCACGTCAATACTCGAAGTAGGAGCCGTATGCATTAGTAGTGCTCGTACGGATCTGTGCGGGGGGTCGGAGGTAACTTCGATTCCTACCGCGACAATCGTGCATCATGTCATTACGATGCACTATTCAAGACCTGACCCTAGTGTTCCAACTGCAGCAATCCCTTCCTAGTTATTGATTACCTGAAATGGACATTTTGTTGGTTTCTTTAATATGCGGCAAATATGTGCGGATTTGGAGTGGCGTTTACAACTTTGCATTTCCTGCTTGAGAGTCTTTCATGGCCGCTATGTACGCCTGCATGACGATGTGTAGAACCGAACTATCAGTCCAAAGTTATATTTCTAACCAAACATGCCAACTTCAAAATCTGTGAACTTCCTCACAGATTTTAGTAATGAAAGGTTTATTCTACTTATTCATTTTAAATTACCCCGTATCAATCAGAGTTAGTCATACAAGGAAATAATCAAATCATGACGAGTGAATATAGACTAAATATCGCACCTTTTTTAAATTTAATACTGCTACTATTGTTACTTGTAGGGGGAAATGTTTATGCTGGAAAGCCGGTGAAAAACCCACCACAAACAAACTCCGCTCCAGTTATTGCCTACATTGATGATATTACTATTGAGATTGATCAGAATGTTAATCTTACTGTTGATGCCAACGATGCTGAAGATGACATGCTTAAATTTTCTCTGATAAACCAACCGCACTGGTTAAATATACATAAAAGAAATGGTACGTTATCCGGCTCGCCTTCACTTGGAGATAGCAGCATTACACAGAGCGTACAGGTAATAGTGAGTGATGGTCAGTTGGAAACGACCTCCAATACATTTAGCATTAGCAATACTCAGCCACCTCAGCCATCTCAGCAGGTCGCCTGTTTACTCAACGACGGTAGTTGTCTGAGCACCCTTTATTTAAATGATGGTGCTACGCTGTCTTACTATAGCAATTATGCTGTAGCAGCAGGGCGTGCAGGCATCAACCGTGCAATTATTATGATACACGGTGCCAATAGGAATGCTTCAGATTATTATAATACGAGCGTAGAATCCGCCACAATGGCAGGCATGCAAGAAAACGTACTGCTTATTACACCGCATTTTAAAACAGTGGATGATGTAGCCGAAGCGAATGAGTTGCAATGGTCCTCCGGCGGTGGCTGGAAAGTGGGTAGTAAGTCTGTTGAAAAGAGCGGACTAAACAGAATTAGCTCTTTTTCTGCATTAGATCAAATGATCCTACAACTTATGGATCGCTCCCTTTTTCCGGATATGACAGACATTATTATCACCGGACACAGCGCAGGGGGGCAGTTTACTCAGCGTTATGCAGCTAGTACACAGGTTGACCTTTCCAATAGTGAATACTTGTTCCGCTTTATCCCCGCCAATGCCGGTAGCTATATGTATTTGGATGAATTTCGCGTTGATGCATATGATAATTCCTTGTTTACTATTCCCGAAACCACTTGTGCTTATAACGTCTATAAATACGGCTTACTTAATCGCTATAGTTATCTGATGCAATTGACAGAGCAGCAAATTCGGGATAATTATGCTGCCAGAGATGTATTGTATCTACTAGGAGATCAAGATATTTATGTCGATGCATATCTCGATACTGGTTGCGAAGCCGCTTTCCAGGGACAGAACAGACTGCAGCGGGGACAAACTTTGTACCGCTATATGCGCCAGAATTATGATGCTCAGAACCATAATATGGTAGTTGTTCCGGGGGTCGGTCATAGCCGAACTGCAATCTACACGTCGGAAAATGCACTGGCTATTTTATTCGCTCTTAATGATCAAGATTTTGACGGTGTTGCTGACTCACTGGACAATTGTATCAATATTGCCAATAGTGATCAGCAGGATATTAATGATGACTATATCGGTGATGCATGCGAGTAAGTGTACACCGTTCTTCCTTTAGTATTCTCATCTTTTTATCTAGGTTGGAACTCTGGGGTCACCCATTAGAAATTCCTCGTCAAGTACATATGTGTAATCCCTCGCTTTTTTCGTAGAAAAAGAGCGAGTAAAAAAGAGTCAGGGGTCAAGTCGCTTATTCAATAAACAAGCGTTTGAAACAGTTGATTATTGAATAAGCGACCTGACCCTAGCGTTCCTCTTCGGGTGGGTTAGAAAGTCTGGAATAGAGTTGCGTAACGTAACCTACCGAAAGTTGCATTATCCACTAAAACTCACTGAGCCACGTAATATCTTTATGTTGAAGAGCTTGTGTTACATCTCTTTACCCATATCAAACTGCCTGACTTTAACATATTTACCCGTCAATACCGCGCCCCAGGTGACAAACTTGACTGGTTTTTTGGAGACGTAAGCCGCCAATACTAATGCGTATAATCGCTCAGCTTGTACACCGCTATATTCATCAGAGGTGAAGACCAGACCTGCGGCCTCTGGACGATCCGGGTCGTCAATGGTAAAACGAAATCCCGTACCACCGCTCACCAGTCCAACACCTGTGATGGTAACGTCATAATATTCAGAATCGCTGGTGTGGTGGGCGTTTGCAGCCCCGGATAATCCCAATGCCAGTACGGCACAAGCCAGTAGCCGCAGCCAACCCGCAACAGCAGTTTTAGCTAAATGTGATTTTTTAAATGATGGCTGGTTTTGTGGTGTTTTTTTCATTTGCTTTTCCTGTAAATATTCATTCCTATACCCGAAAAATTCAAAGTATGTAGTTTCGCTATAACCAGTGGTGATATTAAGTATAAATGCATAACTCGGCCTGACGAGTATCCACTTTATACATTTTTCTATCACTTAGTCGTGCACATATTAAGCTATGGGCGTTTATTTGTCTATTAGACCACCTTAAGGGGAACCTCTACAACTCAAAGGTCAAATGAACTTCGGGGTTAGGTTTTGAATCGAACTTCGGGGTCAGGTCTCTTTGCTTTTTAGATTTCGACCCAAAGCCGCAATGCAAAGGTGCTTATTTTGACAAAGGGTCGAAGCGGCTAGAAGAAACGTTTTGTGATTACGTGTGTCGGTGAAGGCCGCTGTTTTGTTAAAGGTTTTATGTAATAATCCAGTTGTGTGCATAGTCAATTGTCCATATAGGTAAATTCTTTGGCTGATACTTTTACAAAGTTCCGTTTATTTAAGCTAAATGGTGAGTATTTAGAGCAATATGCGTGAAAGACGGAAAGTTTCGCTTTTGTCTCATGACATTTGATAAAAATATCATCCAAGTTGTTGACTGTGCAGGTTTTATACTGTATTCCACCTAAAATTTTAATCTTGATAGACGCAAAGAATATAGTTATTAGGGTTCAGTGTAACTAGGAAGTGTGTAAATTAACTAAGAGGTTATAAAAGTGAAAAAAGTAATTTTGGGTTTTGTGTTAGCTATGAGTTGTGTATTAAGTGTATCAGTAGCTGCTGATGCGTGGGTTCATAGTCCTAATATGGAGATTAAGAATATAATACAATGGGACAGTAATGCCCCTATCTATTTTACATTATCAAATGAAACAGTGTGTTATATACCTGCAGTAGAAAAAAATATGTATAGTTTAATTCTTAGTCTTTATACGGCTAAGAAAAAAGCTGAGTTCCATTGTCATGTAGGTGTTGATTCTTACGGTGGGTACAATGGTCATAGAATCCATCGAGTTATAGCAAA
>CALKGI010000240.1 GCA_938085045.1 uncultured Alteromonadaceae bacterium | reverse complement strand
CAGTAGACCCCATACCAACAACCCCTGTTGTCACAAATCAAGCACCGCTTGCTCAGGCCGGTGTCGATTTAGTTGTTAACGAAAAAAGTGAAGTCGCCTTGTCTGGCAGTGGTAGTGACACTGATGGTTCGATTGCCAGTTATCAATGGATTCAAACCAGCGGCGCTAACGTTGTTTTAAGTGACAACTCGATAGCTAATCCCCAGTTTACTGCACCAGATTTAACCACCGGTTCACAGTCGCTCAGTTTTGAGTTGACCGTTACAGATAATGAAGGTTTGACTGCTAAAGACTCACTGACCGTGACGGTTAACGATGTCAATGTTGCCCCTGTTGCCCTAGCCGGTGATGATTTGGTTGTGAATGAGAAAAGTGACGTGGCCTTGTCTGGTAGTGGCAGTGACGTTGATGGTTCAATTGCCAGTTATCAATGGATTCAAACCAGCGGGACAACCGTTGTTTTAAGCGATAGTGCAATCAATAATCCTCATTTTACCGCACCAGATTTAACCACAGGTTCACAGTCGCTCAGTTTTGAGTTGAGTGTTACCGATAACAACGGTTTAACTGCCAAAGATTCATTGTTTGTGACTGTTAACGATGTTAATGCCGCACCCATTGCTGTTGCTGGTGCAGACTTAGTTGTTAATGAAAAAAGTGAAGTGGTATTGGCCGGTAGTGGCAGTGACGTTGATGGTTTTATTGCCAGTTATCAGTGGGCCCAAATCAGCGGGACTCCGGTAACATTAAACGATACGACAACCGCCACGCCTCATTTTGTTGCCCCTGAATTATCTACTGGGTTAGTGTCGCTCAGCTTTGAGTTGACGGTAACCGATAACAACGGTTTAACAGCCAAAGATTCACTGCTGGTGACGGTTGTTGATGTTAATGTTGCACCCCTTGCCGTTGCCGGTGATGACTTGGTGGTTGACGAAAATAGTGTTGTGACTTTGTCTGGAAGTGGTAGTGATGCAGATGGTTCGATTGCTAGTTATCGATGGGCTCAAACAAGCGGTACTGTCGTCACATTGAGCGACAGCGCGATAGCCAATCCTCAATTTACAACACCAAATTTAACGACGGGTTCGCAGGCACTCACTTTTGAGTTAACTGTGACCGATAACAATGGCTCAACTGCTAAAGACTCAATGCTAGTAACCGTAAACAATGTTAATGGCGCACCGACTGCTTCGGCAGGTGTTGATTTGGTTGTTAATGAAAAAAGTGAAGTGACGTTATCGGGCAGTGGCAGCGACCTTGATGGTTCTATTACCAGTTACCAATGGGTTCAAACCAGCGGAACTTCGGTTGTTTTAAGCGATAGTGCAATAGCCAATCCGATTTTTACGGCACCAGATTTAGCCTCAGACGCTCAGTCGCTGGGTTTTGAATTGACTGTCACTGATAATGACGGTTTGTCAGCCAAAGATTCAGTCATCGTGACTGTTAACAATGTCAATATTGTGCCAATAGCACAAGCTGGTGAGCCGCTTGTTGTTGATGAGAAAGCGATAGTAACACTGCAAGGCGAAGGTACTGATGAAGATGGCAGTATCGTAGCTTATGAGTGGACTCAAACAGAGGGTGAAACCGTATCTTTGTCGGATGTCACTTCAGCTACGCCTAGCTTTAATGCACCTGTTGTTGCGCTTGGTTCATTGTCATTAAAGTTTAAACTGACAGTAACAGATAATGACGGCAATACAGCAAATGACTCAGTTGAAGTTATGGTTAATTCAACGAATAGCGCACCGGTGATAAATGCAGGCGCAGATAAGTTTGCCACCGGCAGCAGTTTGGTACAACTTGATGGGAGTGGCAGCGACAGTGATGGCACTTCTGTTGTTTATTTGTGGACTCAAGTTGATGGTACCGCTGTAACACTAAGTGATGCATCAATCGTCAACCCAACCTTTACTGCACCTGTGTCGGTTAACGGCGGGGTAGCAATGACTTTCAAACTACAAGGAACAGACGAGCGAGGCGTGGTCGTTGAAGATACTGTTGTCATTACAGTCACTGACATTCCATTAAATCTCTTTAGTGGCGCGACAGTGCAAGCCGGAGAAAAGGTTTTGTGGTCTTTTCCAATCGATTACTGGACTAATAATTTTATTGTTGAGTCTGAGGGGCCGGTAGATTTGAATGTAGAACATTGGGCCACTTTTAGTCATGAAAGATGGTTCAGCGCGCCTATGGTAGCCCAGCCTCTACAAGTGAATTTACGTTTTACTGGTTATGAATTGCTCGATACAGTGACCATAATGCCAATTGAACAATTTGGCTTTAAGTCATTGACCAGCATTGAAAATTTTTATCAAAATAGTGGGTTTGGTGCGAGCAGCGGTTCGTTATTTACTTTGATTGATAATGATAGCCTACCCGATTTGGTATTATACAGCGCTGACTCTATCAGTTGGTTTAAAGGAAAAGGTGATGGTACTTTTGGTACGCAAACACCGCTTTATACGGGTAAAAACATTCAAAGCGTCACATTTGAAGACGTTAACAATGATGCTCAAAAGGATTTGGTCGTTAAAATGTGGGGTGGTGAAGATAACGCTCAAGTTGTCTGGTTAGAAAAACAGCTTACAACAAGTGTTGAGTTTTCGGCTGCTAAAACAATTGCCAGCAACTCACTAATCAAGACGTTTACAGAGTCTGCGATTGTTGATATTGACGGCGATGGTCGGGTAGATTTTGTTAATTTTTATGAACTCGATAATGTGTTGACCTTGTCTTACTACAAACAAGAGGCCGATGGCAGCTTTTCGACAGAGGTGTTGATTGACAAGCGAACTCAAGAAATAAAATCTGCCAAGTTATCGATTGGCGATGTTAATGGTGACAAACTATTGGATTTGCAACTGTACATTGAAGGTAGCAATGACATTGCTTGGTTTGGCGCAGAACTGAGTTATTTCAATCAGGGCAATGGCGATTTTGAAATACCAGATGCAGAGCTATCACGTGACTACATGTATTATGTTGTCACAGCTGTTGATATCGACATAAACAACGATGGTGTTATAGATACGTTTGTTGAAGAAACTCAAGAATTAATGCTAGGTCTTCGGCAATGTTTGCATGGTTATATCAGTCAGCCTGATGGTACTAGAGAATACAAAAAAGATTTATTGTGTGAAAGTAACTCACTGCCAGAGTATCATTTTATTGATTTGGATGGCGATGGCGACGATGAAATTGTTATAAATAACGCCAGTTACAATTGCCTCACTTGTGTTAATGCAAGGTATACCAAGGCGGCTTATTTGGGTTTCTTGGAAAATACTGGTAACGGTTTTATAACCGAGCCTAAAGTGATTGCCTATGACAAAGAGCCAAGTAGCTTTTCTTTTAAAGGTGTTGATTTTAATGGTGATGGCAAAGCGAGTATCTTGAAATGGGATGGCTTGGCCAGTTGTACAGATTGTGAAATACAATGGTATGAACAACAATCGAGTGAGCAGCCTTAACTATCTGTCAGGCACGGTTTTATTAACCAATATATGGCATGCGTACTTAAATGGGTACCTTGCCAGTTTTACGATCCTATGCCAATATTGAAGGAGTCTTAAACAACCAATTCATCGGTGATAGCGCAATAGGGCGCAAGTGCTGATGCTGGAGAAATTATGATTTTCCGTAAAGTATTGACTACGCTGTGTTTCATGTCGTTTTTTGCCGGGGCTAGCGTGCCTGTGGCACCCATTGAAAGAACCTACACTCAACCCAATGGTTATACATTTAAAGCCATTGGCAAGGGCAATATACATCATCATTGGATGCAAACCCTTGATGGTAAAGCCATCAAAAAAGTGGGTAGAACTTGGTATTATGTGAACGTAGACGAAAATAACCAATCGTTTGTTTCTGCACATATTGTTGGGTCGTTATCACCGGCTGCACTGCAAAACGTACCTGATGCGAAGTTTCTGCCAAAACCTCAAATTATCCCCAAACCTGCTGTTATCAAATCCCAATCTAACGTTAAAGCTAATCTCAAACGTGTGAGTAATAAACCATTAGCCAACGCGCAGGCTGTGACTTCGCAAAATGTGGTGGTGGTGTTGGTGAGCTTTGCCGACCAAACTTTTAAATATGATTCGGCCAGCTTTAGAGATTTGGTTTTCTCAGATACTTTTACCAACGGCTTTTTCAAGTCGAGCTCTTATAACAATTACCAATTGGCACAAGCTGCCGAAAGCTTTGGCACCGCCAATGACGGTATGATTGAGGTTACCTTGGGGATAAATCACCCCAATAATAAAGATGTGCCTCAAAGCGTTATTCACGCAGCCTATGCAGCCGCAGACCCTTTTATTAATTACGCCGCGTTTGACACCAATGGTGACACAACGTTATCGGCCAAAGAATTGTCGATTGTGTTTATTGCTGCCGGTTTTGAAAATTCTTTTTGTGGCAGTGATTGTGCCTTTGGCAAAGTTGTTTGGGGCCATGCTTTTTCGACGGATAGCGTGTCGCATGATGGTGTTGATTTGTCGCCTTATTCTATGTTTGGTGAGCGTCATGGTATTGCAGTTGACGATGAACATCAGGCAACAATGGGTATTATCGCCCATGAATTGGGCCACTTAATGTTAGATTTGCCCGACTTGTATGACAGCGACCAATCGTCTGAAGGCATTGGCAGTTGGGGATTAATGGGCGGTGGTAGCTGGGGACAGTTGCCCGGTGAATTCTCGGGCACTAAACCCTCGGGCATGTTGGCGTGGAGCAAGGCTTTTTCTGGGTTTGTGACACCCACCGAAATTAATGCCAGTGGCGCGCTTAATCTCGCTTCGTCAACAACAACCGATGCCTATGCCAAAGTATGGATAGACAAATATAAGCTGTGGGAATACTTTTTGTTAGAAAACCGCAACGTGACAGGCGTGGATGCGGCGTTGGTGGGCAAAGGTTTGTTAGTGACACATATTGATGACAGTCAAACAGACAATACCAACGATACCCGGCGCTGGGTTGATATTGAAGCTGCCGATGGCACGATGGCTGATGGGGACGCTGGAGATACCTTCCCGGGTACTTCAAGTAAAACGGAGTTTACAGATTCTACGACCCCTAATACTAAAGGTTATGACGGTACCTCAAATGGTATTTCGGTAACGGGCATTAGCGAATCGGGCAATTCCATTGCCATCACTAATGTAACGCCAAGGACTGGACTGGGCGGTAATATTCGTTATAACGACAATAAAACCACCGGGGCTAGCTTTGGATACACCACAACGAGCATGTGGACCGCGTTGAATGTTACCAATACCACGACTTTTGATATGGTGGATGGTTTTGAGGTGTACTTGAAGGAAACGGCTACGGTTACGGCGTTTTTGTACGATACCATTACCAATGGCGTACTGGGCACACAAGGGTATACACAAAGCGCCTTTAATGGGGTGGCCGGGTGGAATCGCTTTTTGTTTACCACACCACAACAATTGAATGTGAATAGTTCTGTGGTGTTGGTGCTCAATATTGTGTCTAGTACCAGCACACATGCCATCAGCTATAACTATACCGATACAGCGCCTTCAGGGCGTAGTTATGCTAACTCTCGCCAAGGTGGTACTTTTGAAGAAATTTCAGCGGACAATGGTGACCTTAACCAGCATGTACTTATGTCGGCCGGTGACAGCGGCGAAATGACCACGACTGCCGCATTGGCACAAATCACCAACGAAAACTTTAAAACTTGTTTGAGTGCTTTGTTTACCGCGCAAAACCTAACACTGGCATCCGAGGTGACAACGGTAGATTGTTCGGGCAAGTCGGTCAATACAATTACGGGTATCGAGAATTTTCCTAACCTAAGCTCACTGAATTTGTCGACCAATCAGATTATTGATGTATCAAAACTAACCACCTTAACCAAACTGACCAGCTTACAGCTAGATAATAACTTGATTGTTGATGTATCAAGTTTGACCACTTTGGTTAATCTGGTGACTTTACTGCTCAATAATAATCAAATTGTTGATATCTCTACATTGTCGACGTTGACGGCATTAACAACGTTAAATCTGTCGAGCAACCAAATAGCGGTGATCACCGCCTTGTCGAGCCTGAGTGCACTGCAATCTTTAGAAATAGAATCGAACCAGTTAACGGATTTAACCCCTTTGATGCCGACCTTCGTGTTAACCATGACGACCGTGAAGTTGTTGGGTAACGATACTTTACCGTGCTGGCAAATGGATTATATTCAAACATACAGTTCTATTGTTAATTGGGTGCGCTCAGCAGCTTGTGATAGCACCGCAGACGCAATGGATTCTGACGGCGATGGGCTGACTAACCGGGCGGAATTGACCGCTGGTACCAACCCAACCAAAGCCGATACCGATGGAGATGGTCAAAACGATAATGTCGATATTCTGCCGCTTGACAACCAGCGCTGGACCAACACCGATACCGATGGTGATACGTTTACCGACGATGTAGAAACTTTGCTAGGACTAGACATTAATGATGCAGCAGATGTGTGGATAGATGCCGATGGCGACCGTTTGCCGCTGGTACTTGAGTTACAACACAGTAAAGACAAAGACGTGAAAGACAATGATGTGTTTAATAATGTCACTTTGTTGGTGAATCAAGCGTTTGTTGACATGCAATACAAATTCGCAACGGCTGATGAGCTGACCTTTTGGATAGACAGGCTGACAACCAAAGCAGGCACGCCAGTAGACTTGTACAGCACGGCATTGACCGAAACTGATTTTGCGTTCATGGGTTTTATCGGTCGAACGTATTTGGCGGTGATGTTGCGTGAACCTGATTTGGGCGGCATACGCTTTCATTTTGGCAAGCTCAAAGGCGGTGGCAGCAAACAGGATGTGGTTGATTCTTTTGTGTCGTCTGGAGAATTTGAGACGCGTTATGGTAGTTTGACCAACGCTGAATTTGTCAACTTAGTGTATACCAATGT
>CALKGI010000239.1 GCA_938085045.1 uncultured Alteromonadaceae bacterium | reverse complement strand
GAAGAGTGGGGGCTTCGTTAGGGGCTGGAGGAACGGAGGCTAAGGAACTGGGGACAGAGCAGTTGACAAAAACTGGGAACGCAAGCGTTCCTTGCGTATCCCATTTTTGCAATCTGGTCTGTCCCCGGCTGGTGGTAGCTGGTAGAAAAACCAGCTGTCAGCCGATGCCACTCTGCCAGCCACCACCAGCTGGGGTAAGACCAAAAAAGTTTTGTGGACAGCTTGCCTGTCCCTGCATTTTTTTGCTCTGACCCCTGTTGCGCAGCCTCCGTTCCTCCAGCCTTTAACTAATCCTCATTTCCTGACAATTCGGCAACCCACCAATCGTCCAACGCTCAACAGCCCACTTCAAAATATCTTCAACACTCTCGCCTAAAACTTCAACAGCCTCATCCATCCCCAAAAACACCAAAACATCAACCAGTGTTTGCTGGCGGTTGGCCAAATCCACAGGCCTAGCATGATTTTGCTTGCTCAACTTTTTACCCGGCTCAGTCACCGCTACTGGTAAATGAAGGTACTCGATAAACGGCTGTTCAAACGCTTGATATAAAGTCATTTGATGCAAGGTAGTCGATAGTAAATCACTGCCACGAACCACTTCGGTGATGCCTTGCCTGATGTCGTCAACCACCACCGCCAATTGATAGGCAAACAAGCCATCTTTGCGGTGAATGATAAAATCATCGGCAAAATTAGTAGCAGACTCGGCACTGACAAGACCTTGAAGTTTGTCTGTAAATTGTAAAACCGGATTGTCGTTTTTATAGCGAATGGAGCAATTATCTTGCTTGTGCTTAAGGCTCAAGTCACGGCAAGTGCGAGCATAAATGCCAGGGTGCGAACTGTTTTGATTGATTTGTTTGCGAGTACACTGGCAATGGTAGGCTCGGTCATTTTGGGTCAGCCAATCTAGCGTGGCGCGGTAATGTTCGCTTTGAGCACTTTGATACACCACCGATTGGTCCCAGTGTAGGCCATAAATCTCTAACGTTTTGAGAATATCGTCTGCCCCACCTTCAACTTCACGAGGTGGGTCTATATCCTCAATTCTAACTAGCCATAATCCCTTGCTGGCTTTGGCTTGTAAGTAACTGCCTACAGCGGCAACAAGTGAGCCAAAATGCAGTTGTCCTGAAGGAGAGGGGGCAAATCTGCCTTTATATAACGAAGGTTTATTCTGGGCTGGAAATACAAAAGGGAGCCTAGGCTCCCTTTTCTTATGGGTGAGGTTATTACTAACCACCCATTTGTCTTTCTTTGATCTCAGCTAGAGTCTTACATTCGATACATTGATCGGCAGTAGGTCTGGCTTCAAGTCGGCGAATGCCAATTTCGATACCACAGGATTTACAGAAGCCGAAATCGTCTTCTTCAATGGCCTGAATGGTTTTCTCAATTTTCTTGATTAATTTACGTTCACGGTCACGAGTACGCAATTCTAACGCAAATTCTTCTTCCTGAGCTGCACGGTCTACAGGATCAGGATAGTTGGCCGCGTCATCTTTCATGTGGCTCATGGTTCTGTCCACTTCTTTTTTCAGCTGGGTTCTCCAAGCGTCCAAAATGGTTCTAAAGTGAGCTTGCTGCTTGTCGCACATGTACTCTTCACCGGCAACCTCTTTATAAGGGGCTACACCGGCTTCGGCTAATATGCCTAGCGCCTTGATTTCTTTGCCTTGGGGCATAAAATGTCTCCTAAATTCCTGGCACCAAAAATTATGGCGGCTATCTATATCAAATTAAATATAGCATAGCAATTGATTTTGCTCATACAGGGCTAATATTCGTAGATTAGGTGTATAAACGCTCAAATAGAATACAAATTCCTAAACGGGAATGAACTCAATTGTACGGTCTATTTCTATCTTTTGGGCATCGATTTTTGTCCTGTAACATAATACTTCCACTCCCTGTTCAATTGCCTGTACTAACAGGTCGGCGTACTTAACATCGACATGTCTGGCTGGGCTCATTGTTTCGATACCTGTATGTTGCACCAAAAAGAATAAAACCGCGCGGTGGCCCTCGTCAACCATGTTTATTAATTCACGAATGTGCTTTTGTCCTCGGGTGCTAACGGCATCAGGAAAGTAACCTCGGCCATCTTCACCGAGCAATGTAACCGATTTTACTTCTATGTAACAGTCTGGTTTTTTTGTATCAGATGAAGCGCTTTGGTCTTGCAACAATAAATCTATACGGCTGTTTTCTTCGCCATATTTCACTTCGCTACGTATTGTCTCATAACCACTTAACTCACTGATTTGATTTAGGTCTATGGCTTCTTTAACAATGTGGTTGGCCTTGGTGGTGTTAATACAAAACCAATGCCCTTGAGCGTTTTGGCTGACCTCCCAAGTATTGGGATATTTGCGTTTTTTGTTGTCGCTGGTCGAATACCACACTTGGTCATCAACTGTTGCACAACCGGTCATTGCGCCGGTATTGGGGCAATGAATAGTGATGGTTTGTTCATCTTCTAGGCGTATATCGGCAAGAAAACGTTTATAGCGTTGAATTAAGCGAGCGGGTTGTAAACTAGGGTTAAATTTCACTTGGCACTTCATTTCGGTGGTGTAAACTAAGCGACACTATAACCAGATTTGAGCGAAAAAGAATGACAGATATGATGAAAGTTAAAATTAGCTCGCAAGCGGCTCCAGCACATTGGGGTGAGCAGGCGATTTTGTCGGCAGATGCCGAAGGTTATGTGATCCACACCAGCGATAATTGTACTGAAACAGTTCAACGTGCTGCGCGCAAAATTGAAGCCCAAGGCATGAAAGAAGTGACTTTGGCAGGTGCTGGCTGGGAATTAGAGTGTCAGTGGGCATTCGTACAAGGTTTCACTACGCCTAGCAAATTGAACAATGTGACATGGGCTGAGGCTTCAAAAGAAGACTTGGCAGAACTCAATGCCCGCCTTAGCGCTATGGTATGGACTCGCACCATGGTCAATGAAACACCAGAAGAATTATCTCCTGTAAAATTAGCCAAATCGGCTGCTGATTATATTCAATCACTTGCTCCAGAGCATGTTAGCTTTGAAACCATCATTGGCGATGAGTTATTAGAAAAGCAGTGGGCTGGCATACACGCGGTAGGCCGTGGTAGCGACAGACCACCTGCCATGCTGGTATTAGATTACAACCCAACGGGTGATGCAAATGCACCAGTAGATGCGGCATTGGTCGGTAAAGGTATTACTTTTGACAGTGGCGGCTATTCAATTAAGGCCAGCGAAGGCATGGCGTCGATGAAATGCGACATGGGCGGCGCGGCAACAGTGACCGGCGGTTTGGGTTTGGCCATTCAACGTGGCTTGAACAAGCGCGTTAAACTGATTTTGTGTTGCGCCGAGAATCTGATAAATGGTGTTGCATACAAATTGGGCGACATTTTAACTTATAAAAATGGCACCACAGTAGAAGTGGTTAACACCGATGCTGAAGGTCGATTGGTTTTGGCTGATGGTTTGATGGCAGCAGGCGAGACTGGCGCTCCATTGGTGATTGACGCAGCAACGCTTACAGGCGCTGCACTGGTAGCCGTTGGCACCGAATACTATGCAACTATGGCATTAGATAAAGAACTCCAACAGCGCATGTTGGGTTATGCAGCCGCTGAAAAAGAAAATGCTTGGGGATTGCCTTTAGAGAAATTCCACGCGAATAACTGCCCTTCAGCTTATGCTGATACAGCCAATAGCCGCCCACAAAAAGGTGGCGGTTTTGGTGGTGCGAGTAACGCTGCTGGTTTCTTGTCACGTTTTGTGGCAAACGAAGGTAAAGGTTGGATTCACATGGATTTGGCTTCAGCGTTTAATAATAGCCCGAATGGATTGTGGTCTGCTGGTGCCAGTGCACTGGGTATTCGTACTATTGCTCGTGCAATTGCTGAGGAAGGTTAGTTTCTAAGGGCTTTTGGCCTTTTGCGTTTAAGGTCAAAAGCTTCACACGGAGGCACGGAGGCACGGAGGTTCACGGAGAAATCAATTAAAAATGGGAGAATGTAAAAGAGAAATTAAACACATTTACTATTCTTGAGCAACCTTATATTTCGTGGATTGATTTTTCCCTTTTTTATTTTTGTCTTTTCCTCCGTGAACCTCCGCTTCTCCGTGCCTCCGTGTGAGATCTCTTAATCTCTTCAAGCAAAAGCCCCGTTAAGATCAAAAGCCTCTAACTGCTCATAGTGCACCCCATCATCATCAGACACACTTTCATAAATCGCAAACTGCTTTATATCAATAGAGGTATGCGGCTCTGGCATGCCGTCTTCTTCAAGTTGTTCAAATTCGCTCAAGGTTATTTTACGATATAAAGTCAAATGAGGCCGATAGGTACGAGTTTCTGGTGGCAGGCCAGCCTGCTCAATGGCTTTGTTTACTTCGCGTTGCAATTCAATTAATCGAGGCGGAATGGTTGTTGGTGTTAAATGCAATACTTTGGGTTGTGGCCAGTAGCAGGTTTTGTTAATGGTTAATTTAAAACTGTCGGCTTTAACCTCTTTTACCTTGGTGATCAGCAACTGGAGTTGGCTTTCGTTAACGGCACCGATGTAAACCAAAGTGACATGGAAATTGTCAGCGGGCACCGGCTTTTTTTCAAGGCTATCGAGGTTTCGGTCGCGCCACACGTCGATTTTTTGTTTGGTTTGTTCTGACAGAACCAAAGCGAGGAATAGGCTTTTTGTATCTTTCACAGAGGGTCCTTCTTTACATGTTTTGTATTGTTATTTTGGCGTTAATAGACAACCGTTATAGTCAATATAGCATATTTATAGGTCGTCAGTTTACCCATTTGGCTCAGATAAAATTAATTGTCAAACCACCTGCGTGTTTTATGACTTTGCTGCTTTTAATCAACCTAGTTTCAAGTAAAATAGCCGCCAATATTGGTTGATATTTCTTAAGTGAGCATGTTATGACGTTAAAAGTTGCGATTAATGGTTTTGGAAGAATGGGTCGGTTGTTTTTACGTTCGGCCTGGAACAACGAAAATCTCGATATAGTGCTGATCAACGACCCCATTCTTGATGTCGTTTCGTCGGCACATTTACTTGAGTTTGATTCCACTCATGGACGTTTTGAAAAAGATGCTATTAAAGCCCATGAAGATTCAATTGAAGTGGCGGGTAAAACCATTGCCTACAGCCAAACCAAAGCATTGGATGATACCGACTTTTCAGGCATCGATTTATTGGTTGAATGCAGTGGTTTATATCGTAAAACGGCGATGTTTGATAATCTGCTGGCCAATACCGATGTAAAAAAAGTGCTGGTATCGTGCCCAGTTAAAGATGGTGATACTTTGAACATTGTTTATGGCGTTAATCATCATTTGTACCAACACGAACAAAATCACTTGGTTACAGCAGCGTCTTGCACCACCAATTGCTTGGCCCCTGTGGTTAAGGTATTGCTCGATACTGTTGGCATTGAAAGAGGTTCGATGACCACTATTCATGATATAACCGCCACTCAAAACATCATTGATGGTGCGCATAAAGATTTGCGCCGTGCCCGCACTGCTAGTGAGTCGTTGGTGCCAACTTCATCTGGTTCAACCACGGCCATTATGAAAGTATTCCCCGAGCTTGAAGGTAAATTAAATGGTTTGGCTGTACGTGTGCCGCTGCTTAATGCGTCTTTGGTCGATTTAGTTGTTGAAGTGAAACAAGACACCACCGTAGAGCAAATTAATCATCACTTTGCCGAAGCGGCGCAAGGCACACTTTCGGGGGTTTTGGGTTATGAAGAGCGACCGTTGGTATCAGTTGATTATAAAGACGATAAACGCTCTGGCATTATCGACGCCTTGTCGACTCAGGTGACCGACAAACGCTTGGTTAAAATTCTTGCTTGGTACGACAACGAGATTAATTATGTAGAGCGCATGAACGATGTCGCCAGCCTTATCGCCATTAAGAACGTTTGATAAAACCAGTGTCTGAACCTTCAAAAATCAAAGAATACGCCATAGTCACCGGCGCTTATTGGGGGTTCACCCTAACTGATGGTGCACTGCGAATGCTGGTGGTGTTGTACTTTCACCAGCTGGGTTATGGTGCGCTCAGCATCGCTTTTTTATTCTTGTTTTACGAGTTTTTTGGGATTGTCACCAACTTGTTTGGCGGCTGGCTGGCTGCGCGTTTTGGCCTTAACAGAACCTTGTTTTATGGGTTGAGTTTACAGGTTTGCGCGTTGCTCTTATTGTCGATAGAAAGTTGGTTGTCTATTCCTTATGTTATGGCCGTACAGGCGCTGTCGGGTATAGGTAAAGACTTGAACAAAATGAGCGCCAAGAGTTCGTTAAAACTGTTGGTGCCTGAAGATGCGCAGGGTAAGTTATTCAAATGGGTGTCTATACTAACTGGCTCAAAAAACACCTTAAAAGGCGTTGGTTTTTTTGTTGGTGGTTTGTTGCTGTCAACGCTGGGTTTTGTGCAGGCATTATGGTTAATGGCGGCGGTTTTGCTGAGTATCACGATTTTGACCAAAGTACTGTTATCAGAGGAATTGGGCAAAAAACCGTATAAACCCAAGTTTAAAGAAATGCTGTCGAAAAGCCGAGCGATTAATGTGTTATCTGGTGCTCGATTCTTTTTATTTGGTGCCCGAGACATCTGGTTTGTTGTGGCATTGCCCGTGTATTTACAAAGCCAACTCGATTGGCATCATACCGAGGTTGGCACTTTATTGGCCGCTTGGGTAATAGGTTATGGCTTGGTGCAATCGATGACGCCAAAACTATTAGGGTTCACCAATTCGCAAAGTGCACCCACCAATAAAACGACCATTATGTGGGTTAGTATTTTGTTGCTAATGCCGTTGTTTATGTTGTTTGGTGGTTTATATGGTCTGTCGATGCAAACTGTGGTTATTACTGGATTGCTGTCTTTTGCGGTGGTTTTTGCGATTAACTCTGCTGTTCATTCATACCTGATACTGGCTTATTCACAAGCCGATGGCGTGTCGTTAGACGTAGGTTTTTACTACATGGCAAATGCTGGTGGCCGTTTGGCGGGCACTTTACTGTCGGGCCTCATTTACCAGTACTTTGGCTTTTTAGCGTGTATTGGTGGGTCGGCCTTGATGATTTTGGCTTGTGTGTTAGTGTCTTTGAAACTGCCAGAAGAACAGAGCAAAAATGTTACCCATTGAACCCGTACTGCCGCAATTATTCACCGCGCTAAAAGATAATGATACCGTTATTTTGCAGGCCCCACCGGGGGCGGGTAAATCCACCTTTTTACCGCTGCAACTCATCAAAAAAGGCCTATTCAAAGGTAAAATTATCATGCTAGAGCCACGCCGTTTGGCCGCTCGTAGCATCGCCCATTATCTGTCGAACCAATTGGGTGAACCTGTTGGGCAAAGTGTTGGTTATCGCATTAGGCAAGAAACCAAAGTGTCGGCAAAAACTGTGCTAGAGATTGTCACCGAGGGCGTTTTGACTCGTATGATCCAATCTGACCCCGAACTGTCAGGTATCGATTTGGTGATTTTCGACGAATTTCACGAACGTTCTATTCACGCCGACTTGGCACTGACCTTAAGCCTAGAAATACAAGGTGCCCTTCGAGACGACCTAAAGCTATTGATAATGTCGGCCACGTTAGACAGTGAATATTTGGCCCAGACGCTGGATGCGCCAGTGATCACCAGCGAAGGTCGAAGCTACCCCGTTGATGTTCGTTATATTCCCACCAAGCAAGATCAAATTGTCGGTCAAATTAGTAGTTTGATAATCCAATTGGTAGAAGAAGAAACTGGCAGTATGTTGGTGTTTCTACCCGGTGCAAGCGAAATAAATAAAGTGGCGGAATTTATTGGGCGTAGCGATTTACCAGAGCAAGTCAAAGTTTACCCTTTGTACGGTGACCTAGAGAAAAAACAGCAGCAAGCGGCGATAGACCCTTGTGTAGGTGACGAGCGAAAAATAGTACTAGCTACCAATATCGCCGAAACGAGTTTGACCATAGACGGCATTCGATTGGTAATAGACAGCGGCTTGAAGCGCCACGCCAGTTTCAATCCTAAAAATGGCGTGACCAAGTTACAGACCACCACCATCGCCAAATCATCAGCCATTCAACGGGCGGGGCGAGCAGGGCGCTTGATGCCGGGGATTTGTTACCGGCTCGATAGTGCTGAAGTATTTGAACGTCGGATGGACTTTGACCAGCCAGAGGTTTTAACCTCAGACCTAATGCCCTTGATGTTAGAAGTGACCAACTGGGGCGCACAAATCGACGAACTGCAATGGGTTAACCAGCCACCAAAACACTTGGT
>CALKGI010000238.1 GCA_938085045.1 uncultured Alteromonadaceae bacterium | reverse complement strand
TTTTGTTCAAGCGGCGGCGATACTGGTGGCGGTGGTGGTACAGACCCTGGTCCAACGCCAAACCCCGATGGCGACTGCTTTGTAAGTGACCTCAAGCTGGTATTGCAAAACGATAACAGTAGTAATGAAACAAATTGGCGAGTCACTAACAACTCTGGTAGTACAGTTTATTCAGGTGGAAACTACGCTGCAAATGAGTTAGACAAGCAATTTATGAGCCTATCAAATGGTAACTATAGATTCTCTATTACTGATTCTGGTGGTGATGGTTTAAGCGCTGGTACGGGTAAATTTGTATTAAGAGATGATACTAAAGCCTTGCTTCTTAAAGGGGTTAACTTTGGCAACGAAGATTCTAAAGATTTTTGTATAGCAAATTAAACCGACTAACTAGAAAAAAAAACTTAAAAGCCAGAGCAATAGATTGCTCTGGCTTTTTTCGCTTGCTTTTGTATTAGGTAATTTAGCTACATGTAGGGTGCCCGTGCACAGCACGGTCCGAGGTTACGAGGAGCCACGCGCACCTTTTAAAAAAGTCGTTATAGCACCATGGTGCGCAAAGCTGCTCGTGCCTCGCATTTCGCTACGCGAAAGCACCCTACGGCAAACATCACGACTATCTAGGCACATGCCAGAAAATTAAAACCGGTATCGAATTTTTAATGATAAGTTCTCACCATCGCGTTTATCCCAACCGGGGCTAAATAACTTAGAGAATGCTTTATCTTCGTCTAATCGCGTTGTACCACCTCGGCTATAAACAAGGTATACATTAGATAACGGCGCAATCTCATAACGATACCTAAGTTGTATTGCCGTGTCTGACAAACTGAAATCATCAACAGTGCCTGTTTGCGCCATTAAATTGCCACTGCCATCAACCTGATAATGCGTTAAACCTTTCGCTTTTAACGCGACCCACTGAAACTTAACCGAAAACTCCTGCTTGTCATTTATGGTGGCAGTAAAATCAGCACTCGTGGTGAATTGTTGCTGTTGATAAGAAGCCAGTTTATTTTGCTCTTGCCATATCATCCAGTCATCAGACTTTTTATACCAAAGCCCCAAAGTAACCGAATAATTATCGGTGATGTTATAACTCGGGTGCGCATGTATTTCGTAACCTTCGCCCTCAATAGTACGGTCAAACGCGGTGCCATGTATGTGGTAACGAAAGTCCCCCGTTGACTGTCCAAAATAAAGTAAATCTAGCTTTAAACCACGCTGAAGATTAACTGTATTATTTCCTCTGGTAAGTAGGTCATCATGGCCTTTTGATTCATAAATCATTCGCCATTGTGTCCAGCTGGTATCTTTAAATGTCCAGTCGTCAGTAAAAGTTGCGGTAGATAACAAATTAACCCCATCAGTATTCTCTTCATGGTTAATTTGGGCGGTCATTGTATGCTCTTTAATAAAACTCGATGATGAAAAATCATGATTGGTTAACCGATTTTCATAAGCTAACGAGTTAAGGTCATTACGCGGTAAAAAGCCTAAGTCATTCACATCAAACTGACTGCCATAGTGAGTTGTGGTGAATGAATGCCGCCAGTCATTGTTAAACTGTTGTTCCAATGTAAACCAAGCACCGGTATCACTATAATCACCGCTGTCTTGCTCAATTTGGCTATTAATCACTTGGCCGTTAAGCGAGAGTTTTTCAGTAAAAAAGTAGCCATAATCTATCGCTTGTACCAAAGAGTTTCGATTAATGTCGGGTCGGTCGGTATACGTAAGCAAGTAGCCTACGTTGTAGTCTTGGGTTTTACGCATTACCCGGCCCGTATAATAATCGCGCCCTTTGGCATCGTTATCGCCATCTTCCAGCGCAGCGAATAGGCCATAACTATAATCATCATTAATGCTGGTAAACTTTACAGCCCCTTTAATATCGGCGCCAAGGCCGCTACCAACATCGGGTTGCCCACCAATGCGCCGGGTATGAACAAGACGCAAACTATCTGGGCCTTGCAAGGAAAACATCGCTTGGTTTTCAGTAAAAAATGCCCTGTTTTCAAAAAAGAATGTCTCGGTGGGAGAAAAGTTCACCACTAGACTATCGCTGTCAACATGGCCAAAATCTGGGTTAATGGTCAGGCTCAATTGTTTTGCGCTATCGGGTTTGTAAAATAAATCTAAACTGACATCAACATTGGTTTCATTAGCCACTTTGTCTTGTCGGGCAGTCAAAGCGCCAAATATTTGTAATGAAGCTCTTGAATGATCGCCAATGGTTATATTGGCTAAATCAGATATAAAACGCGGCCTTGACGCATCAATTCGCTGGCTAGAATAACGTTTGCCCAAAGCTACAATGTCTCTTGAAGCGTAAAAGCCAATGTTTCTGAACTCTCCTTTCGCCCCAACCATAGGCGCTATGTCCCACGGAATATGAATTTCGCTATACCAATGCTGGTCATCAGCCGATGTTTTGGCGTACCAAACGCCATTCCACTCGTTGCTATAGTTATTTTCGTTTCGGTAGGTACCATCACGCATCGAACCGCCATTGCCGACAGAAAAGCTATACGCCGACAAACCACCAGTATCAAAATCGATTACAACATCATTAAAATCGGCTTCAATGTAGGCGTCACGAGACGTGCGGTTTGCACGCTGAGTTGATAGCGGTTGATGATTGATAATGCCAATATAAATACCGTCTGTATTGGTCAATATCTTTATCTCGGTTTTATATTCTGGTTGCGCCAACGAATAGGGCGAAGTGGTAAAAAATGTTTCAATCACTTGAGCCGATTGCCACTCTTTGTCATCTAATACGCCATCTATGTTTACTGCATTTGCTTTGTTGCTCACAACAAATGCGCATAATGCGAATAATGCCATTGTGTAATATTTCAAATTTAAGGTCCTCTAAAGTTGTCATTGGCGACATTGTGAGTGACCAAAGCGTATTAAAAATGATAAAGCAGGGAAAAAAACATGACAAAAACGTGAATCACGTAAAATTAGGACCATTAATTGTGAAATTCACTTAAAGAAAATAAAGCTAACCTATAAAAAAGCCATTGATGTTATTATTGCCGTTTTACTATCAGGTTAAGTTTTGTAATGCAGTTAATACAGTTGGGCGAGCTGGTACTTAATGAGCACTTGTCTGTGATCATGATAGATGGACAAGAAGTCAGTCTTGATCCCAAAATGCTCGACTTATTAATGCTATTTTGCCAAAAGTCAGAGCAACTGATTGGCCGTCAAGAAATACTCGATACGGTTTGGGCCGGCTCAATTGTGACCGATAATGCGGTGAATAAATTGGTCGCCAGTCTCAGAAAAATCTTGGGTGACGACTCTAAAAACCCTAAATACATTCAAACCGTGCCAAAACGAGGCTACCGCTTAATTTGTGCTGTTTCATTTAAACCTTTTGAACCTGCAAAGCCACAAGCGACCAACTTGGTTGATACATCGACGCCTAAAACAGTTAAACCTGACCAATTGCCATCAAAGTCTAAACAATATGTAGTGGCTGCCTTATTGTTTATTGTACTTGTCGGTTTCGCTTTATTTTTTATGCCAACACGTTCAATTGAAACCGGTGTTCCAAGCAAAAACACTCAAGAGTTAACCCGAATACCGGGTATCGAGCATTCAGCTTTAATGAGTGATGAACAAGACTACATTGTGTTTTTGAGCCAAGACCAGCAAACGGGCGCTCAGCAATTATGGCGGAAAAACTTAATCAGTAATAATGAATATCGAATTGTAGATGTGTTGCCAAATATAAGCCGACTAATCAGTTTAACGGCCTCAAATGAGACCTCACAACTTATTTACTTAGCCCAAGGAAAGCGCGGTTGTGTCGTTATTCGTGCGAACTGGTTAAATGACAAAAAGCTTGCTGAACCTGAGGTTATCTTTGATTGTTCATCTTTTGTCATTAGCGACATAACGTGGCTTGCCAAAAAATCTCAACTCATCTTTAGCGCATCTGCACAAGGCGAGTCGACGAATCATATTTATCGTTTCGATTTAACCAGCCAGACCCAACAACTATTAACTCAACCAGACATTACCGGTGTTGGTAATAGTGGTTTAGACATTTCACCAGATGGTAAAAAACTACTGATAGTGAACATTGATAAAGCGTATCACAGCCAACTTTTTGTGCTCGACTTGCTCACCAATGAATTAACGCCGAGCTTGCGCGTTAACTACAATATCAGTGAAGCGACTTGGTATCATGACTCTAAGCGGGTGTTATATTTTGGCGCTGCTCCGTCTCATCAAATTTTGCTTAGTGATTTGGCAGGCAAGCAACAACATGCCCTGCTCAATGCATCTGATTATCTAAAAAATGAATTCACCCGAATTAAAAGCTCGCAAGATATATTATTTTCAACGGCCAACTCAAACTACAATAACCGCTGGTTAAAGCAGTCGGCTTCGCTAAAAAAAATCAGTAACTCGACTGTTTTTGACACCAGCCCAGCGCTTGCGCACCAAACGCCAAATTATGCCTTTGTGTCATCGCGAAGTGGTCAAGATCAACTCTATTATGGCAACCTGCTGACAGGAGAAAGTTCAATCATCAGTCAGTTAGATGAACATCAAGTGTTTACCTCGTTAGCCTTTTCACCTGACGATAACAACTTGCTATTAACTGGATACTCAACCCTGTGGATTCTGTCGGTAGAACAATTACTTCAAGGTGATATCCCCTTGAAATCAAGTGCCAATGAAGCCAGCTTTCAGGCAAACGGCGCACTGCATCAAATTCGTTGGCTAACTAATGATTTACTCTACTTTGTTGTTAACAGTAATAACAAAACCAAACATTACTTGTTTAACAAAACCAACAATCAGCAATTTGAACTATCCGATAGATGGTCAACATTGGTCACCGACCATAACCAAACCAATAGGCTTTATTTGTTAGATAAAGATGATAATCAGCTTTATCAAATGCCTATCGAACAATTAAATTTTGACGGTCAAAGCAATCAAGTTAGAATTTCGAAGCAGCAACTTAAACCAACAAAAATCTATATTCCAGCAGATTATTGGGCGTTAAAAATACACAACGAAAAATTGCACTATATAATTGCTACCGACGAAATCAACCTGTTTCCAAATAGCTATGAACTGCACATTCAATCGTTAGTCGCTAAAGATAAATCTGGTTCAATAGAAGTGTTCGAGCTTAGTTGCAGTTGTGGTTTCGATGTTTCAGACTTAGGTTTAATCGTCAGTGAACGAATCAGTTTTGAGGGTGATATTCATCGCACGCTTAATTAGTTGCCGTCCAGCACTCACAAACCGTAGCGCTTGCGCAAGGGAAGTGTTTCTGCTGGGCCGGCACACCGGATGGCAACTAAGTAAGCCGTGTTGAGCCTTTACAACATTTACCCATCTGAATTTTAGTTTCATTATTGTTAGTTGGATTCATCCACGGGATATCATTAATGCTCGAAAACATTGTTTTGCTTATCTTCTTTTCACATATATTGGTTACCGCTTTTCTTTTAAGCACCAATAAAGGCAATAAATTAAGCCATAAACTGCTTGCCGGTTACTTGATTGTATCGGCGCTTGATATCAGCAATTTTTTGTTCGCTAATTTTTACTCTAATCATCCCGATTTAAATATGCTGCGGTCTAACATCGCGCTATTCACTGCACCTTTTTTATATGGTTATGTTAATGCGGTTGTGTATAGCGACTTTAAATTAAAGCGGTTACATTGCCTCCATTGTCTGCCTTATGTATTAGCCTGTTTAGCGTTAGTCCCTCGACTTTTTAGTGCTGACGCACAAGGAAAACAAGCTTATTACGACAACTTTAATGCAATGCCTGAAAACATATTCATTCTATTTCTGGTTTATATTCAAGTAGCAGTTTATATAATCGTTATGTTTAAAATTTTGCATAGACAAAGAAAAATTGCCATTGAAAATTATTCTGATGAGCATCATTTAACCAACCGGTGGTTAACCCAGTTTCTATTTTTATTTAGCTTAACCTTTATTTTTGCTTTAGCTCGAACATTTTATACTTTCTCTGCACACAACAATATCGAAGAAATGCTGACATTAGCGGTGATGTCTGGCCTATTTTTATGTGTCTGTTTTATACTTTGGCAGGCACTTAATCACCCTCAGTTATTTATTGGTGTAAATTCAAAAATTGAAGTGCTTACAAACAAGCCAAGCTTTGAAGAACACACCAATAACCCAAAAGATAATGCTGCAACAACCAGCGATGACCTCATTGCTAAATTAGAAAGTCATATGCAACTAAACAAGCCTTTTTTGAACCCAGCTTTGACCGTAGACGCATTGGCAAAACAAATTGAAGTCCCTAGTAATGAACTCTCATTTCTTATTAATAGAAAGATAGGACAGCACTTTTTTGATTTTGTTAACACCCATAGAGTCAATTTTGCCGCGCAGATGTTAAGCGATAAAAACAATCAACATAAAACCGTTATGGAAATACTCTATGACGCAGGCTTTAACTCCAAATCATCTTTTAACACTGCTTTTAAAAAGCATAAACAGGTTACGCCGTCGCAATATCGCAAGAATAATGTGTAGATTGGTGCAGAAAAAGCCATGTACGGAGTAAAATTGTAGGCGGGTGATTTGCCTACATGGATGTTGGTACTTAGGTTTTGCCTGGAGCATAAAACCTGCATCCCCGCATTTTTTCCTACAGCCCAGTAAAACCAACAACGTCCGACTTTTTTGTATTACTTTCCCCCGGTAAAAAACACCATTTCTTTGATGTTCGACTTTTAATCGGTCGAATACCATCCATGCATAAATCATTATGGCGACCTAACTAACGCCCTTTATATAACAAATAGTTTTGAGGTTAATCGCATGGATAAAATGATTCGCAAGAACAGTAAAAGCTTAATCAAGCAGTTAATAAAACCAGGTTTATTAGCAGTCGCGCTGGTGTGTAACACCGCTGTCGCAGATGAAGTTGATGACTTTATTGAAGCGACAATGACACAGAAAAAAATCCCGGGGTTACAATTAGCCGTGGTTCGCAATAACGAAATAATCAAAACCGCCAGTTATGGTGTATCTAACCTTCAGCACTCAGTCGCAGTTCATGAAGAAACTGTCTTTCCTATTGCATCGATAACTAAAGGGTTTGTTGGTGTTGCCATCATGCAATTGGTTGAACAAGGCCAAATTGATTTATCAGAACAAATATCAAGTTACTTACCAGATTTACCTAAGCAGTGGCAAAAGGTCACAGTAAGACAATTATTAACACATACATCGGGGCTGCCTCGTTTATTTAGTGGCTATTTTGTTAACTTAATCAGTCCTAATGGCCCTGATGCGTCATGGGATTTGGTGCAAACACTACCGTTAGAGTCAAAAGCGAATACGAAATGGAGTTATGTTCAAACGAATTATTCGTTACTCGGCAAGATTATCGACAAGGTCAGCGGGCAGCCATTTGAAGAGTTTATCGCACAAAACCAGCTGCAAAAGGCGAAAATGCCAAAAACTGAGGCTGCCGGGTTTGCTGGACAAAAATACGTAATACCTCACCAGAGCACCAATTACATGTATTACAAAAGTGAAAAACTAACCACTTTCAGTCCCGGCCTTTCTCGAATAATGAGCGCAGCAGGTGGTATGAATTCTACTGCCACTGAGCTTGCTCGTTATGCCATTGCTTTGCAAAAAGGCAACTTGTTTAAAAAAAGCTCTAGCCTTAGAACCTTATGGACACCGGGCAAGCTTAACAACGGCACAATGGTCGGTCGTAATAGCCGTCAAGGTTATGCTTTAGGTTGGGAAGTCATTGGTCGTGATGAACATCCTACAGTGCATATTGGTGGAAATGCCAATTCAGCTTTGCTCATCTTCCCAAAAGATAACTTATCAATTGTGGTGCTAAGTAACCTGATAGGCTCAAACCCTAGAACCTTCATGAATGAAATAGCCGGTTTCTATATCGCTGATATGAAAGCCGAAAATGGCTTTGGTTTACCGCCAACAATCAAGTCACTATTTTTGGCGCTTAAAACCCAAGGTTATGAAAATGCCATAAAAGTCGCCACAGATTTACAGCAGAGCCAAAACATCAAATTTGGCATAAACGATGTTAATGATTGGGGTTATGTATTAGTCGGGCAAAATAAAAAGGCCCAAGCACTCGAAATATTCAGGTTAAATACGGTTCTTTATCCCAAAAATGCCAATGCCTATGACAGTTTGGCTGAAACTTATGGTGCTTTAGGTAACATCGAAATGGCCGTTAAATATTACAAAAAAGCGCTTGAGGTAAACCCCAACTACGCCAATGCAAAAACAGTTAGAAAAATGCTTAAGACAATTGAATCAAAACACTAAGTAAATAGCTGTTTACCATGAGATAGTAAGGCCTAAGTTAAGCGATAATGATTAATTCCCACTGTACACAAAACTTGTTTTTGTGTACTATATAAGATTAAGCATTAAACAAGGGTCTTTATGAAAACCATTGATCAGATTGCAGAACGTTACGTCAAATTATCGTTAAAAATAGGCCAGCACTGCGAGAATTATGTCGACGCCTATTATGGCCCGCAGGACTGGCAACCCGCAGCCAAACCAACACGGTTGTCGCAATTGAAGAACGAAGCGTTGATGCTGTTAGCTGGGGCTCGCAACGTCTGCACCCAAGACTGTGATGAAAAACATCATCGTATGACTTTTTTGTTGGCGCACATTAAAGCCTCTGTCACTTATATCAACCAACTGCAAGGTAATCACTTAGATTTTCACAGCGAATGCAAAGCACTGTACGATGTGCAACCGCCCAAGTTTGATGAATCACATTTTGATGCCGTACTTGCCACACTCCATGATTTGGTGCCAGGTGAAGGTGATTTGAATCAACGACTCGACGCTTATCGACAAGAGTTTAAAGTGTCGACAGACAAACTAGATGCTGTTTTTGGCGCCGCCATTGACGAGGCGCGTAAACGCACCTTAGCGTTTATCGACATCCCCGAAGACGAGAACTTCAACGTTGAACTGGTTGATAATCAAGTTTGGAGCGCTTACAACTGGTATAAGGGCGACAGCTACAGCTTAATTCAGCTCAATACCGACCACCCCATTTTTATCGACCGAGTTATCGATTTAGCTGCGCACGAAGGTTATCCGGGCCATCATGTATTTAATGCATTGATTGAAAAACACTTGGTTAACGGCAAAGGTTGGATGGAATACGCGGTTTATAACCTGTTTAGCCCATTGTCGTTACTTGCCGAGGGCAGCGCCAATTATGGTATAGAAGTCGCGTTTCCATGGCATGAAAGAATGCAGTTTGAAAGCGAAGTCTTATTTCCACTGGCAGGCATTCCTGCACACAAAGCAGAACTCTACTACCGAATTCAGTCGGTATTACATCAGCTGTCATACGTAGACAACATGGTAGCGCAGCGTTATCTAGATGGCGAAGTAGATACCAAACAGGCCGTGGCGTTGTTAATGAAATATGCGTTAAGTACTGAACAGCGTTCACATCAGCGTTTGCGGTTCATTGAACAAAACCGCGCTTATGTGATCACCTATAACTACGGACAAGATTTGGTGAAAGAGTTTTTGGCCTCGAAAGTAGACAACACCAATCAGGCTCAATTATGGCGTGGGTTTTCTGATTTGCTATCAAGGCCTAGAACAGGTTCGATGATGCAAGCGGCTTAAAAATGACCATCCCTCTTTTGCATGGCGGATGTCACCAAACTCTTTCGAACCTCACCCGGAGGATGGGGCGAGGAACGAGCCGTAGTTAGCGCTTGCGCGTAACCCATCGGTTACTTGTCGTTAATCGCTAAATCTATGTATAAATAGAGGTTTTATTCATGGTTTGGCGATGGGTTATGATTTCGCCCGATGGGTTACGGCTCGTACCTCGCCTAACCCATCCTCCGTGTGAGATTTGAACAAATTTTGTGATATCCGCCATGTGTATACTTTTAAAAACAACACCCAAGGCCTCACCTCACCTCCAAGTGGTTTTATCACAGCAGGGGCATTTAACCACTCTTTCGCCGCCCGCCCCTGCCAGTAATCCACCAACAACCGCACCACCTACAGCGCCCCAAGGGCCAGCTGTAATACCCACGCGAGCGCCCAATAAAGCCCCCGTTAATGCCCCGGCAGTTGCGGCGCTGCTCGCCAATGAATGTTCAAGCGGATTGAACTCACAACGGCAATTTTCACAGATAATTGTACTCATATAGCAATCCTCATCAGGGTAATTCGCTTATTTTAAAAATAGTCGAATTTTAGAGGGCTTGTCAAAACACCAAATCACTTTACTTTGCCTAGGGGTCTTGCTATAAAACGCGACTAAAGTGAGCTTGGTGAAAATAAGGCAGTAGAAAAATGAGTGAAAAAATCGACGCATTGTTGGCGAAATGGCAAAATGACAAAGACAACTTGCCGTTAACGGCAGAGCTTATCAATGCTTTGTTTACCGACATCACCGACTGGCAGCGTAGCGAAGATATTTTTCAACAAATTCCCGAGTCCGTTCGCAGCCGCGCCGAAGTTTTTGCCCGCCACATCGAATTTTTGCTCTATCACAAGCAGTTTGAAATGGCCGTTGATGAAGCCAAACTGTTGTGCGAAGCCACCAATAATCACCACATGTCATTGCACTACTGGGCATTAACCCACTTTTTAACCGGTCAATACCAAAAGGTTGCCGAACTGGCCAATCAACCCAAATTAATCCCCGAAACCAAAGTGATTGTTGCCCGTGTATTGCAGCGCCAAGATGCTTTTGAACAGGCAGCCATTTTAATTGCCGACACCAACTCAGCTGAAGGTTTAGGGTTATTATCGTTACTACGACTTGACCTTGGCCAGTTCGACGAAGCTTTTGCCGCCAGCCAGCAAGCATTGTCTCTCAAGGCCAATCAGGTTGATGCATTACAAACCAAAGCCAGCTTGTTGGTTGCTGAACAAAACATGGTTCGTGGCGGAAAAATCATCCGTAAAATATTGCAGTTAAAACCCAACAGTGGCCGAATGTTGGCGCTCAAAGGCGAGGTTGAGTTCTTCAGCTTAGAAATTCCACCAGCCATCAAGTCTTTTGAAAAAACCTTAAAATTAATGCCAGACCATATTGGTAGCTTACACTTTTTGGGTTGGTGTTATTGCCTAGCTGGCGAGTTTGACGTAGCGGCAATGACATTCAAAAAAGCGCTCGCATTAGATGCTAACTTTGCCGAAAGCCAAGGTGCACTAGCTGTGATTGCGGTGCTACAAAATGACCTAGACACCGCAGCCAAACTGGCTAAAGACGTGTTAGATAAAGCCCCTGAGTGTGCATCAGCCAATTACGCGTTAGAGTTAATAGCGCAAGAGAACGACGACAGCCCAGCACAACCAGCAGCGGCTCCGGCTCAAGGATTTGGTCAGCGCATCATCGCCGTGGTGAAACAGTTTAAGCAGTAAACAATCCATCGATTAAAGGGAGATCACCTTGTCTCCCTCCCATCAACACCCAGTGCTCAAGTAAAAATGCCAAGCTGATTTATCAAAACACCTGCGCCTAGGTCAATATTTTGCTAAACTACGCGCCTTTATTTTTGACCAGAACTTATCCACCCATGAGCACAGATAATACTCCCATTGAAACCCACCCAGAAGACTTTCAGTCGGCCCCTTTTATGCGCCGCTTTGCTTCGTGGATTTACGATTTTTTAACCGCAGTGGCCATTGCCATGTTATCTACCGTGGTTGGGTTTATCTTCACCAAAATATTAGAGGCTATAGGCTGGGTTGACTTGACTGGCTATGAGGATATGGGGGCTTACTTGTCTGACGGTTGGGTATTCAAAGTGTACTTGTTAACTTGCCTAACGGCGTTTTTCTCTTACTTTTGGGTGCGCGGCGGTCAAACCATTGGCATGCGAGCGTGGCGTTTACGTGTGGTTGACCAAAACGGCAAAATGATCTCAATTAAACAGGCCGTTATCCGTTTTTATGTGTCTTTTGCAGGTCTTGGCAATTTATGGGTATTGGTTGATTTTAAAAACCGTCAGTCGTTACAAGATTATGCCGCCAAAACCCGCACCATAGTACTCAGCAAAGAAGCTAACCGACAGGTTTATAGAGAGTTATAGCAAGGGGTGCACCACCGGTCGGGGACAGACCAGCTCGCAAAAACTGTGAACGCGAAGCAGCTCCACGTTTTTGACGACTGCTCGACAGCTGACTGCGTTGTTCTAACTACATACATCCCTGTATTAGTCTGTCCCCTGTTGCCTAGCCTCCGTTCCTCCACAATGCTGTTGACTTAAGAATAAAAAAATCAAAAACTTATCACCACAGAGGACACAGAGAAGGGCAAAAAACAGCAAATTGGGTCTTTTTCTTTTCTCTGTGCTCTTTGCGCTCTCTGTGGTGAAAGATCTTTTAAAGAAAAAACGACCAGCTACTAGAATATCGCTCCCGTTTGGTAGACCACGTGAAATAGCAACAACCCTTAAGTCAACAGCATTGCCGTTCCTCCAGCCTCAAACGAAGCCACAACCCCGAAAACGCTATGTCCGCTTACGAATAAAGTAAATCGACACAGCCACAAACAACAAACTCGGTAGAATAGCCCCAACAACAGGCGGTAACTGATAAACCAGACTGATAGGCCCAAATATCTGGTTAGACATGTAAAACGCAATACCGGTGACGGTACCCAGCACTATTCTCGCGCCCATTGTGGTACTTCGCAAAGGGCCAAAAATAAACGACAGCGCCGTAAACAACATCACTGCAATAGTCAGTGGTTGAAATACTTTGCGCCAAAACGCCAATTCATATCGCCCACTTTCTTGTTTATTGGCTTTGAGATAATCAAGGTAATCTACTAAGTCTTTTATCGCCAAATACTCAGGTCTTTTAATGGTCACCACGCCCAATTTATCTGGGGTTAATGACGACTGCCAAAACATTTCTTTTTGACCTGACTTGGTGATACGGTCTTCAAACATTTCCAACTGAGTGACGTCCGTCAACAACCACTCATTATCTTGATAAATCGCACTACTGGCGTTAGTGACACCTTTGAGTATTAAATCGTCGCCAAAGTCATAAATGGTGATACCATCGAGCTTACCGGTGTCTTCGACCACGCCGATATTGACAAATCGAGTGCCATCTTTGGCCCATACGCCTTGTTGTGCCGAGATCAAACTACCGCCCGATATCGCCTGTGCTTTAATCTCGCGCGCCACCTTTTGCGCCGACGGTGCAACCCACTCACCCACCACCATGACTAAAACAATCATCACCAATGCCGATTTCATCACCGATACAACAATATTAAAACGCGACATGCCGGCAGCCTGCATCACAATCAATTCGCTGGAGCTGGCCAATATACCCAGCCCGGTTAATCCGCCAATCAATGCCCCCATGGGGAAGAAAACTTCAATGTCTGTCGGCAAGCTGTACAAGGTGAACAACGCCGCATGTAGCGCATCATAATCGCCTTTGCCCACCGACGACTTTAGTTGCTCGATAAAACGAAACAAACTGCTAATACCAGTCAAAATGAACAGACTGATAAAGGTCGATGACAAAATGGTGCGGCCAATATAATAATCGAGAATTCTCATCAGTGTTTAAACCCCAACCAAGTTGCACGGAAACGGCTGCCAATAGGACGCCCTTTGAGAATTAAAAACGAACCGACAAACAACCCTGTCAAATGCACCCACCATAGGCCAATACTCGGGGGCACTTTGCCATCTTCAATGGCAGACTTGCCTAGAATTAACACGATAAAATAACCTAGATACAACCCCAAAGCAGGTAACATTTTAGCAAACTTGCCTTGGCGAGGGTTAACAGCGCTCAGCGGCACCGCGATGAAAGTCAATACAAACACGGCTATCGGAATAGCAATTCGCCAGTGTAATTCGGCCACCGCATCTAGCTGTCTGTCAGCGAGTAGCGCCGAGGTGGGATAAGCGCTTATCTTACGCCGTTTACGTTCGACTTCTTGTTCACGAATCTGAATTTCGTATTGACCAAACTCAACAATTTCGTATGCAGGTTCGTCTACGGGCCCTTGATAGCGCCGACCTTGATTGAGCACTAATTTTTGCTCACCAGTGTTCTCATCTCGAACATGCCCCGACTGAGCATAAACGATGGTGGCATCATTATTGTGCGGTAAAATCAGATCAGAAGCATCACGAGTTTGACTGCTATTTACAGGTCCAACACCATTCTCATCATGCGTGCGCTGCGGCATTTGGGCCACAAAAACCCGCTGTAACTGGGTATTATTTGAGTTAATGCCCTCAACAAAAATCACTGATTTGGCGTTACCAGTCTCTTGAAATCGTCCAGCAATAATCGCCGATAACCCAGATTGGGCTTCAGCTTGTTCTG
>CALKGI010000237.1 GCA_938085045.1 uncultured Alteromonadaceae bacterium | reverse complement strand
GTGAGGCGTTTTTTCGAGTTACGAGATAACTCATCGCTGTTTGAATGGTAACTTAAAATGGTATACGAAATATCGTCAAAGCTGTATGGCAGCAAGTTGTCGACGCATTTGAGGAATTTTTCATAAGCCATCATAAAATTGATAGACGACAGGCCCACTGCCACTTTGTCGTATGGGCTATACCAATCGGCGTAATAAACCGTGGGCACAAAGCCTTTTTCTAACTCAGTCAACATCGTCCAAGCGGCTTTTTGTGGCATATCTGGGTTGAATTGTTTCTTTAGTGACATGGTTGAGATGTTTTTGGTCGGCACGCCCGGTTTCCAAGCTGGCGCAATCGATTTGACTGATGCCAAACCATAATTGGCGGGAATGCGCAGCATGTCGAGTTCAAATTCAAGATTAAGGTTTTTGCCCGCGACACTGGTGAACATCACATCACCATAGCGGGGAATATTATGAGACAGTTCACACTGAATTCGGGTTTCGCTGCTTTGCCACTTCGATTGATCGGCATTGGCAACATAATGACGAACTGATGCCCCCGCCTCAAGGGTGAGACCACTGAGTAACACTACCAGTAAACCATTTAATCTTCGCATTGTACTCTTTACCTTCAAATTCAGTACCTTCAAGTTCAGCACCTTCAAATTCTCATCTGCGGCGATAGTTTGCCACACACGACTTTATAGAATCAATTAAGCAGGTTTCATGCCGAAATTTAATGTGCTTTATTGACACTTATTTGCGATAATCCCGCTCAACTTAATCTCAAGCACTGCCCACTGACATGTCAGATATGCCAATTCATGCTTTATCGACCCGCTTTCGCGGTTATTTCCCTGTAGTTATCGACGTTGAAACCGCAGGCTTTAACGCCCAAACCGATGCGTTGCTGGAAATTGCCGCCTCGACGGTGAAAATGGACGAAGACGGTGTACTTCACCCCGATAAAACCATTCACTTTCATGTCGCACCTTTTGAAGGGGCAAATATAGAGCAATCGGCACTAGACTTTAACGGCATTGACCCATTTCACCCGTTTCGTTTGGCCGTTAGCGAAAACGAAGCGTTAACTGAGATTTGCAAATTTGTCCGCAAAGCGCAAAAGTCGTCAGATTGCCAACGCTCTGTCATCGTCGCCCATAACGCTGCCTTTGACATGGGTTTTGTCAATGCAGCCCTTGCCCGCACAAAAATCAAACGCTCACCTTTTCATCCCTTTGTGACGTTCGATACAACCTCATTGGCGGGTTTATGTTTAGGCCAAACAGTGTTAATCAAAGCCTGCCAAACCGCTGGTATTGAATTCGATAATAAACAAGCGCACAGTGCTTTATACGACACCCAAAAAACCACTGAACTGTTCTGTTATATGGTTAACCAGTGGCAGCGACTTGGCGGCTGGCCATTGCCATAAAGTGCGATAAATCGCCACAGTGCTCAATAGCAGGATGGTTCGAGTGAACTAAGAACCATCCTATCTCCCCTTAATTTCAGTAACGCTTTCTCATATTCCACTGATAATCAGCTACCCACTCTCGTATTTTACACATAAGATTTACAAGCCACTTTTAAGCGCCTCATTTAAATAAATGGCCCTAACTTGTGGGTTTTCGAGCAAGGCCAATCGTTGGCGTGAATCAAGCACTGCACCAATGGCATTAACGATAGGTAGCTGATGAGTGATTTGACCACCAACTTGCTCAGTTAGGCGTGTAACCGTTTCGATGTCATGACCTTGAACAATAAAATGCTCGCGAGTGTCAAGCGTAACAAACGCAGTATTATTCGATTGAATTAGCCAATATAGGCCTAACAACAAAATGCTGATAAGGCTAATAAGCAACCCTATTTTCACTGTATTCATGCGGGTAGTAAAAGGCGAATTTAGACGAGTATCGATGGGGATTTTTAGCAGAGCGCTTAGGCAGGTACTTATGTGGGTACTTGTGCGGGAATATAACCCATCAAACGCAGCTGGGGTGATAGCTGTGAATTTAATAACATCAGTTTTTTTCATTTTGAACGTCCTAATAAAAATTAGTTTAGGAACGTATCAAAAAACAAGGTTGCAACCTCGCTACCATAGACAACCGATAAATTGGTTTCCCGTAGGCCGTGGGCTTTGCGTCCTTATCTTTAGATAAGTTTGCCGAAAACAGAGTATATTACGCGACTATTTATTATGTAACAGTGCATTTATATTCACTCATGCTCAACAAAATCAAAACGGTTGCAATAAAAATATGACCCGTTTACCATTAACAACCTTATTTTTATGTGCCATTCGAAGTCATTTTGCCTCACAAACCACCCAACAAAATCCGTATCTGCATGGCAATGCTAGCCACCAATGGCGGCTCTTCAATGGTTGCCAAAGAATTAGGGCTGGGTTTAGCAGATAACCCGCTTGACACTTCAAACCCCAGGTCTCAACCCATCAACTTTGAGGTGCGATATTGCCATTTACGTGCCAATCAAATGCAACCTGAACACTACTTAATTGATGCTCAGCCGGGCGCTAAAGCCAGCACCTTGCTAGACATTCCGCCCAGCCTTGGCGGCACAATGGACAGTATTAGCGAGTTGTTGCGCATTCATGATGAATGGCCCTTTGATTTGCTCCACCTGCACAATTTACAGGTTTTTGGCTTGTCGGCATTACTCTTAAAACAATTGCGCAACGTGCCTTATGTCGTGACCTGCCATGGCTCTGATATATTAAACCCACATTTGTTTGATCAAAACTTAGAAGTTGCCACTCAAGTATTACGCAGCGCTGGTGCCGTTACCTGTGTATCAAACTATTTGGCCAACAAACTACGTCAAAAAGTACCTGAGTTAACCAATATTCAAGTCATTAGCAACTTTGCACGGGCGAGTTGGCGTGATGTCGAATTTGCCTGCACAGTACAACCATTGCGTTTTTTACATGTATCATCCATGCGCCCGGTCAAAAGGCCTGAGGTTTTACTCAAGGCATTCAGTCAGTTACAAAAAAAGCTCCTCAACGCGCAACTGACCATAGTAACAACAACCGAAGGTGCACAGCGAACTCAGCAAATGTTAGATGATGGTTTGCACGCCGGTCATGGATTACAAATAATCGATGGCGATTTAACGCCTAGCGCCCTTAACGAAGAATATGCCTGCGCACAAGCCATGGTATTAACCAGCAGTTTTGAAGGGTTTGGTTTAGTGGTGCTTGAAGCATTGCAGCATAACTTGCCTGTTATTACGCCGGCCGTTGGTGCGCTGCCCGAAATTCTGG
>CALKGI010000236.1 GCA_938085045.1 uncultured Alteromonadaceae bacterium | reverse complement strand
CCGATGTGTCGGACCACTTGAAAAAATCAACAGTAGCAAGGCATTAATCGCCGTCACTAGTCACTCTAATGACAAGATTAATAACGCCGCTAATGTTTATTTTAACCAGCAAAATGATCAGTTAATTAATGGATTTGGTATTACACTGCTCGTTCACCCACGGTTCACAAAAGTCTGTTAAGATGCTTCGATATTTTTAACTCCCCAATGGATTATCTATGTCATTTATTGCCAAATTATCAACCAATCTGGTTGTGTTGAGCTTGCTTTGCTCTGCACCGTCATTTGCCAGAGGACCCGCAAAACTTAATTTCAACAAACAAACCATTAACGCCGAACTGCCAATAACTGGCGAGTTGACATACTTTACGCTCGATACCAACAAAACCCACTTACTGATCCAAAGCGGACAGTCTTTTACTCACATCAGTGATATTGGCAGTGCCAAAAAGGCCCAAGTGAGCAAAATCATTAAAATGCCAGATAACACCTTGTTTTATCACAAAGGAAAATTGGCCAATGTGGCTGATGATGTGCTGTTTTATTTCACTGCTGACGAGGTATTGGTTTACAACCTCAAAACCCAAACCATTGTAAAACGCTTGTCGGTCGACAGCTTCTACAAAGGCCAACAAAGCATAGGTGCTAAGCGCAAAGGTTTTGTTATCGACAGTAATGGTGATGGTTTGAGTGATGTGATCACCAGTAATTTTGACAACATCAACTTGTACGTACAAACAACCAATGGCGAATTTGAACTCCAAAAACTTGATTTGCCTCCAGAGGGAAAGATCACCAACAGTGGCGTAAATTTTTCAGAGCACCAAGTAACCTCAATGGATGCAAATAACGATGGCCTGTTAGATCTAGCTTTTAACGTCGACAATGAACTGATGATATTTGCTCAAAACAAACAGCAACGGTTTGCCACCACGGCAACTATCATTGCGATGAACGCCGATATTTTGAGCATGAAACAAAAAAGACAAATGAAAGATAAAGGCGAAAAGATTGACGCAAGTGTTAACTTTGAAGCGCTTAAAGACTTAAATGGCGATGGTTTGATAGATTTGGTCACCCAAGTGCAAAAACGCGATGGGTTAATGTCGGCAAGTAGTAAATATCCGGTGCGTTATGGCAAATTAAACAACGGGTTACTGTCATTTTCGCCAAAGAGCGACACCGTGATGCAAATTAAAGGGCAGGGCGATATCAAGTTTGACGATATCAATAATGATGGTTTGCAAGATTACTACACCATCAGCCTAGAGATGGGGGTTGGCGCAATGATGTCATTGATGTCAGGCTCTATTGATATGGATTTACAGTTTTATCAGATGAGCAAAACCCATTCTTTTAGTACAAAACCTGCCTATGAAGATGAACTAGAAGTACAAGTCGACATGGATGACGACAATGGCGGTGAAGGCAAACCGTTTTTGGCCGTAGAAGATTTTAATGGCGATGGTATTAAAGATTTGGTTAAGCAAACCGATGATGACGAGTTTCGTATATTCAACGGTGGTAGTGGCCGTTTGTTTGCTAAAAGAGGCTCAAAATACGACATTGACTTGCCTGCCAAAGGTTCGGTGGAAATCAAAGACATCAACAATGATGGCAAGGCTGACTTGTTGTTTAGATTTAGTAAAGACAAAAATCTGAACAAATTAACAGTTTGGCTTTCAGGGTCGTAATTCAAATGAATTGACGATTATTTAGCTATTCATGCAAGCAAGGGTTATAGTGACTGTCCTCACGTAGCGAATCGTTTAGATTAGAGCTTGTTGCGTTTTTTATTCGCAACGCAGAGATTCACTATGACCGCTCTTAGAGTTCGTTATCAAACCTATGAATTCGATGACATCGATATTCACATTCGTAGCCTTAGAAATAAACAAGAATTTGTAGACACCTTTGGTGTCGCCGAAGCCATGGGCATATCTTCTGCCCAATGGTCGCTGTTCGGTGTGGTGTGGGATTCGAGCAGAATGTTGGCTAATGAAATGGAAAATTTTGATTTCAAAGGCAAACGTATTCTTGAGGTGGGTTGTGGTTTGGCGCTGTCAAGTTTACTGCTCAATAACCGCCAAGCCGACATCACAGCAACAGACTACCATCCAGAGGCCGCTGGTTTTTTGACTGAAAACATCCGATTAAATCACGCAAAAACTATCCCCTTTTTACAAGCTAACTGGCTAGATGAATACGATGCTTTGGGCAAATTTGATGTAGTGATAGGCTCTGATGTTTTATACGAGCGACAACATATCGCTCAGCTATCTCAATTTATTGAACGTCACGCCAACCCTAATTGTGAAGTGATTTTGGTCGACCCGGGCCGTAAAAGTCACGCTGCTTTTAGCAAACATATGGTTGCGCTTGATTACGTTCATACCCAGCGTAGGCTCGAAGTCGATAAATTTAAAGGTTGGGTATTGAATTATTGTCGCAGTGCTTAGAGCGCTCAATATTGGTGAAGAGGTGAATGTTTAAATTGAGACGTCTGTATAGTAATGGCATATAATACAAAGTGTTGTAACTCTATCGCGGCGGTTTTTCGAGGTTAACCCATCATGAAGCGTTTTTTCAATATTGCAGGTCCAATCCGCTCTCAAAAACATTATCATATCAATCCCCTTGCGCGTATTGACTGGGAAGATATTCAGATGCTGATTGATCAGGATGAATATTTTGTGCTCCATGCCCCGCGCCAAACCGGGAAAACAAGCACCTTGCTTAGTATGATGCATACCTTGAATCAAGCTGGGGAATATTGTGCGCTGTATGCCAACATCGAGGCTGCGCAAGCGGCGCGAAATGATGTGAACGAAGGCATTACAGGTTTATGCGAATCGATTGCGCATCGGGCCAGAACTCACCTTAATACCACCGCTTTAATCGATTGGCTCGAACAAAAAGGACGCGCCATCAGCCCAAAAGACCGATTAACCCAAATGCTCGGTCATTGGAGTGAAGTCAGTGGCAAACCTTGTGTATTATTTCTTGATGAAGTTGACGCCTTAATTGGTGACACGCTGGTTTCATTGTTGCGTCAGATAAGAGCGGGTTATGACCAGCGCCCAGCAGCTTTTCCGCAAAGTATTGTGTTGTGTGGTGTACGAGATATTCGCGATTATCGTATTCATACTGGCGGCGAAATTATTACGGGTGGCAGTGCGTATAATATTAAATCTGTCAGTTTGAGAATGAATAACTTTACTCAGTCTGAAGTGGTCGAGTTGTATCAACAACACATCGATGAGACAGGTCAACCGCTGGCTTGCGCGATTTTTGAAGAGCTTTGGCAAGATACCAAAGGGCAACCTTGGCTGGTCAATGCCCTCGCCCGCGAAATGCTATTTACTGCTAAAGGCAATCGAGAACGGACCAAATCAATTGAACTCGAAGATTACAAAGCGGCGCGAGAGCGACTAATCTATTCACGTGCAACACACCTGGATCAACTTAGCGACAAACTAAAAGAACCCCGGGTTCATGGTGTATTGGCCCCAATGCTTGCCACCGATGCTAACGTTAGCGGCCAGACATCACTAGATGATTTACAATACGTAGAAGACTTGGGGCTGATTAGCCTCAAAGGTCAGCAGCGCATCAGTAACCGCATATATCAAGAAGTGATCCCCCGCGAACTGTGCTATCCAACACAAGTCACTATCACGCATAAACAGGCTTGGTATTTGGATAACAACCAACTGAATATGAACAAATTGCTGAGCGCTTTTCAGCAATTTTTTAGAGAAAATGCCGAGATCTGGATGGCCCGTTTTGACTATAAAGAAGCAGGCCCTCAGCTATTAATGCAGGCATTTTTACAGCGGATCATAAACGGCGGCGGCAGGATAAACCGTGAGTATGCGTTAGGCCGTAAGCGAACCGATATCGTTATCGAATGGCCCATAACTGAGCAGGGTTTTTATGGCGAAGTGCAGCGTATTGTGATTGAACTGAAGATTTTGTACGGTTCATTAGATACCTGCATAAAACAAGCACTTGAACAAACCGCAGACTACACCGATAAAATGAAAGCTGATGAAGCTCATTTGGTTATTTTCAATCGTGATGATAAGACTGATTGGGCAGATAAAATCTGGCATCGGTCGATGAAATATCAAAGCCGTGACATTGAGGTTTGGGGGTGTTAAAAAGCGGCGAATGGCAACTAAAGCCAAATGACATCTATGCTTAATAGTATGAAAATTAAGGCAAAGCTGGCCAAACGTTGTGAGGTTTATCTGCAATCACCTATCACCTATCACCTGCCACCGATAACCGAATCACCCGCGCTAACCCTTCTACATGCTCAGGCGCAAACAAAGTCCCATGAAACCCCTCTAACTTATGTTCACTCAACTGATGCTTAAACAATTTTCGCCATGGCCTGAACAATACTCGGTGCCAGCGGTTGAAACCTGACGAGACCACCAAAGTCACCGGCAGTGCGTAGGGGTTGAGTTGGTATTTGCCCAGCGCTTTTATTTGGCCGTTTAACCCAGCGTCTTCAAACAAACTACCCAATGTACGCTGGTTGATGTTCAATTGATGTAAGCGTAATCGCCGTACTAACCAACGCAGTACAAACCACAAAGGCGTTTTACGAAAAATCCACACTGGGCATACGGTATCAATTAAAACCAACTTGTTAAAGGGCACATTGCGCGAGACTAATCGTCTAGCTGTTTCGAGCGCCGCGATGCCGCCAACTGAAAACCCGGCAAGCAAAGGTGGAACGCCGTGGTGGTGCTGTTCAATCTCGCTGGCGTAATATTCTGCCAATTCGCTGGTACTGTATTGCCCATGGATTGGCGGTTGCAGCATTTTTACACAAAAATCTGCGCCTAACGCTTTGACCAATGGTTCAAACCGCAAGGCGTCACCATGGCCTGATGCGGCTAGGTAAAGGACAGCTCCCGTATTGTCATCACTCAAATTCACCAACAATGGCTGGTGGCTTTGAATGACTGCACTGGCTAAAGTCGCGACCGTGGGATGGTGTAACATCACCGATAACGGCAGTCTTTGACCTATTTCATTTTTCATTTCACTTAAAAGATTCAGTGCCGCCAGTGAGTTGCCGCCAGATTCGAAAAAATCACTATGAATATCAAGGGGTTGATTTAACTGAGCGTCTTCAAATAAGTTGAGTAACAAACGTTCTAACCCGGTGCGTGGTGCAACTAGTTTGGTCTTTGAAGGTGACGGCGATTTGACCACTACTAAGGCTCGATAATTGATTTTACCGCTGGGGTGAAGGGGCATCTCATCGAGCACGGTGAAGCCAGTTGGCACCATGTGGGTTGGTAATTTATCTAGTAACGCTTTACGTAATGTCTGTTTAGATGCATGTTGCGCAACAACCCAACCATGTAATTCATCGCTTAACTTTTTGACGGCTGCGCTGCTGACAAAATCAAGCTCGCAAAGAGCTGCTTCTATCTCGGCAGGTTCTATACGTTGTCCGCGCACTTTTATTTGATTGTCTATTCTACCGACAAATTGCAATTCGCCGTTCGGGTCCCAATAGCCGTTGTCGCCACTGCGATACAACCTGGCACCTTCGACAAACGGGTCATTTATAAAAGACTTATTTGTTTGGGCGTTATTCAAGTAACCACAGGCCAGTGTATTGCCACCAATGAATATCTCGCCAACTACGCCCCAAGGCAATGGCTGTAAATTAGCATCAAGAATGTATATTCGAGTGTCGTCAACTGGCTTGCCGATAGGTACCAGTTCTGTACTTTTGTTTTTGTCAAAATAGTAAGCCGTGGCAAAAATGCAAGCCTCGGTAGGGCCATACAAATTGTATAACTGAGCGCCAGTTTTATTGACGAATTGACTAGCCAATTGCCGGTGTAAAACCTCGCCGCCACACACCGCTATTCGAAGCTTTAGGTCGGGATATTGGTCGGCTGTTTGCGCTAAATAACGCAGTGTGGCGGGCACCAAAGCAATATGTGTTGCGCCAAATTGCTGGGCATAATGGGCGATATCTGCGGGGGCAATTTGGCCGGGTGGCGCCAAGGCAACACTGCCCCCATGGGTCAGTGGCAGTATTATCTCGATAAGCGAAGGGTCGAAGGTCAGTTGAACACTCTGCAAAGCGACATCACCAGCAATATAGTTAAATGTTGTAACCAACCACGCCATGCGCCGAGCGAGTGGGCCGTGGTTCATTAATACGCCTTTGGGCGTGCCAGTAGAGCCTGAGGTAAAAAGCACATAGGCCAAGTCGTCGGCGTTGGGCGTTATTTTCACATTGTCGCTTGAAAGTGAATTGTCGTATTGAGGGGCGTTATCAACATCGATGACAAGGGTTTGGTGAGACTCTAATGTTGGTGATGTTTTGCTAACAAGGGTAAGTGCTGCACCGCAGGTTTGCAGCAGTTTATTTATTCGTTGTGTTGGGGCTAACGGGTCTATTGGCACAAAGGCTGCACCGGCTTTGGCAATGGCAAAAAAGGCGATAAGCGTTTCGAATTGTCTTGGCATTACCACTGCAACTAGGTCGTTTTTCTTAACACCTAATACCACTAATTGGCGAGCCAGACGATTGGCCTGCGTATTGAATTGGCCATAACTAATTTGTTGCTGCTCGGTATGAATGGCGATGGCTTCGGGGTGTAATGCCGCATGATGTTCAAAGGCACAGATGAACGGCTGTGGATTTGGATGCTGAGCAATATCAGCGTGTTTGCCAACAATCAATCGATACCGTTCTTGTTCAAGTAGTAAGGGTAAGCTGTGAATATGATGATCCTCATGACTCACCATCTGCATCATTAAGTAATGCAGCCGTTGCCCCAGTTGTTCGGTGCCTTGTTGACTGAAATGTTCTGCGCTGGCTTCATACACCACTTCTATGGGTTCATTATCGTGAAATTCACACACGCTGACGGCCAATGGAAAACGAGCTAGGTTGCCAAACAACTGCCGTGCTTCAAACAAATCAGCAGCGCCAAAGTGCACGGTAAAATCTTGCTGTTCGTAAGACAATATAATGTCGAACAGTCGGTCTTGACCGTGCTTTATCATATCTAAATCTTGGCCGATGGTGCTAAGTGGGTAGCGGGCATGACGATAAATTGCGCGTAGATTTCGCGAAATGTCTGCCAGTAAAACATCAACGCTAGTACATTTGTCGATGTTCATTCTAAGCGGCAGCACCATCACAAACATGCCCAATGTTTGCTTGTATTTTTTGCCACTGCGATTGAGTACTGGCACACCCAGTACCAGTTCCGTTTTGTTGTTGATGCGGCAAAAATAGATGGCCAGCGCAGCAATGAATAAGTGGTAAGGAGTGACCTTTTGCGCCTGCGCATATTGCTGTATTTGTAAATATTCGGGTGGTGGAATGTGAAAATGGTGATGATGGGCATGTGGCAACTTCGTGTCGTCTTCATGGTGTTGCGACATCATTGGCGAAGGCAAACTGGGCAGTGTATCGTGCCAAAATTGGGCGTCTTTTTGATAGGCTGTTAATTTAAGATAAGCGTTCGATTCATCAATATATTGGTGATAGTGACGCTGCTCGTTTACTTCGCTAGGCAACCCTGCTTCCATCGCATTATAAATTGCACTCCAGCGGCGAAAGGCCAGCCCAGTGCTGTAACCGTCCATTATTATATGATGACACTTGATGAATACGCCAAAGTGTTCGTTACTCGTTTGGATGAGTGCGATACGCCAAGGCCGTTGTTTGCCGTCTAATATAAAAGGCGCTAAAAAGGCCGCTTGCCACCAATTTTCCATGGTGCTCTTGGGGTTGGCCTCAGCACTAAAATCATGAAATTCTAGTAGCTCTGATTCAGGCCATTGGTCGAGTATTAATTGGCTGCCATCGGTTTGCGGCAGCAATCTGAACGCTTCGCTGATTTTGACCATATGCGTTAGCGCTGTATTCATCTGCGCAATATTCAAAGGACCATGGATAATGCCTGTGCCGCCAACATTGAGGTGAATGCTGTCGGGACGAGATTGTTGGTCTAGCCATACCTGATATTGACTTTGAGAAAGGTTAAGTTTGCTGGTCACAATTTTTTTGAGTTGATGAACAATGATTCGGGCCAATCTTGAATTTCGTCTATGGCATATTCGTAACCAGTGTCGGCAATCGCCTGACCTTTGGAGTAACCCATTAGCGCGAACTTTGACACAGGCGGCTGCAAGTAATGATCGGCCAGCGCTTTAGACGATTCGCGGTGTGCTAAACCACCAAGGTGGCCCGAACGGTTGAGTACGTCAATAATGCCGGGAAGGCGAGCTTCGTTCTTACCAAATAGGCGTTGACGCAATACCTGCCAGCCAGTTAATTTCTCTAGTGCTGGGTCTACTGTGAGCTCTTCGGCAACGTCGACATCAACCGCTATTAAGGTGCCAAAGCCGAGTTTTTCGCGCATGGCCTTGACTGGCACATTGTCGAGTAACGCCGCATCAACCAACAGGTCGCCATCTGATACTACGGGCGGCACAATGCCGGCTGGAGAGTTGCTGGCCAGTACTGCCAACCACAAAGGGCCTTGGTCATGAACTTTAATGTTGGCGCGGCTGAGGTTGCACGATACCGCAAAAAACGGTTGCCACAGGTTTTCGATGGGTATTTCGCCAAACATGCGGTGCAAATCACGCCTGACTCGGTTGCCCGACAGTAACGATACTAACGGCAGTGCCGGGTGTTCACCACCTCGGACAAATGCTGTGGTGGTCTGTAATAATTTGTCGACTTCGGTGCCACTGGCATATTGTGCGCCAATGAGAGCACCCATGCTATTGCCGCATACCATGTCGATAGGCACGCCTTTTTCGTGTAACGCTTTTAGCACGCCAATATGCGCCATGCCGCGCGCGCCACCACCACCCAAAACAAGCCCGATTGCCCGGTCGGTCATAAAACGCACCAGCCGTTGCACATCTTCTTTATTGGCGTTGCGCACCGGATAAATACGGTCGAGTTCGAAGGTTTTTCGCCAAGACAAGTCAACTTTGGGTGACTTGGTTTTGGCTGGATGCAGTAATACTAAGGATTTTCGAACCATGTCGAAACCCGGGCCACTGAGCAGGTCGGCATTTTGCGATGTCACCACTGTTGGACCACTGTCGAAACCCGCAACCAAAATTAGCTGATCAGCTTGACGTACGGCCAAGTGAGACCAAGGTGTGGTTTCGCTAGAAGCCTCGTAAAGCAAGTAATCAAAACATTGTTCCAGGTGATTGAGGTGGTCGTTGGATTCGGCCGAAGCGCCAGTGCCGGTATGAAAGGCCTCACCTTCTTGTGGTGTAAAATGGTAAGTCTTGCCGTATTTTCCCAACGATTTGGCTATACCCAAGCATAATTCGGTGGTGTCGATTCGCCGGTCAAGTGACACTACCGCTATGGCGGTAGCCCCGATAGTTGGCGGACGGCTTTGGGCCTGCGTGGTAAAACTATATAATGTGCGGGTTATGGCACGGTTGAATTCAACCGGGTGGCGCTTCAACACTTGTTCAAACTGTTCGCGAGTCAAACTGGCAACACTGGTGTCTCGTATTGCGACAACATCTGCCGCGCGGGGTTGTTGCAATACCAACCCAACTTCGCCAACACTTGAACCTGGACCAATTTCAGCTAAGCGCTGGGTTTTGCCATCAAGTTTGCGGCTGGCCAATATCCGACCACTAATCACCACTAATAATGAATCGGACGCATCGCCTTGGCCAAACAATTGTTGACCGCCGGGGATCACCGAGACTTCCATAGTTTTAACTAAGTCATCGATAAGCTCGACACCCAAATCGCCAAAAACGCGGCTTTGTTCCAACGAACGACGTAACTGGGAATGGCTTTGAGTGGTTGAATCTTGCGGGTCTTGTGAATTGTCCATGATATTGTTTTAAAGTCTTTTTATTGCGGATGTTGAGGTAATACGTTTTATCTAGTTACCATAGCCAGCTTTGGATGCAAAGTCTATGTCGTTCATATTACCTGTGTTGTAATTTACCCTTTGAGAGCGGCTTTTTTTATTGCACAATGCCAACACTTTAACCGACAAAGTGAATTCAACCATGACAAACTTACCTCAACTTACCGATTCAATTTTAACCTTTGACAATGGCGTGGCGACATTGACGTTTAATCGTGATGATGTGCGTAACGCGCTGACCGGCACCAATATAGCCGATGACATTGTGTCTACAGTTGATTGGATAAATGCCAATGATGAAGTGGCGGTTTTGATATTAACCGGTGCGGGGTCAGCTTTTTCTTCTGGCGGCAATGTAAAAGATATGGCGGCTCGCGGTGGGGAGTTTGAAGGTTCGGTGAGGGAATTAGAAGACGGTTATCGTAAAGGCATTCAGCGCATTCCGCTGGCGTTGCACAAAACAGAGGTGCCAGTGATAGCGGCAGTGAATGGTGCTGCGATAGGTGCCGGTTTTGATGTCGCCAATATGTGTGATATTCGTATTGTGTCGAGCAAGGCCAAATTTGCTGAATCTTTCGTTAATATTGGTCTTATTCCCGGAGACGGTGGCGCGTGGTTTTTGCAACGTTTGGTGGGCTATCAAAAGGCAGCTGAGCTTGCTTTTAGTGGCAAGGTGATTAATGCCCAAGAAGCAAAAGCGTGCGGTATTGCGCTTGAAGTTGTTGAACCTGACGAGTTGATGCCAAGAGTGAAAGAACTCGCCAATGAAATGGCAGCAAAACCCACTACGGCATTAAGATTCACCAAACGGATGATGAAAATGGCCCAACGCACCGAACTGGCCGATTTTTTGGATATCTGCGCGGCGTATCAAGGCATGTGCCATCATGAGCCTGAGCATGTAAAGGCTGTGAATAAATTGCTCGAGAAGATGAAATAATCATTGGACTATCATAATCAAAGGCACTGAGTTAGTCTTTTGCCAGCCAGCAAATTCAGGATAATAAATATGAAACAAATAGAAGAAGAACAGTGGGATGAAATAGGCGGACCAGAGCCTGTGTGCGAATTGCCGTTTACCGTCAAGCAAATGAGTAAAACCTATGGGCTGACATTCTTCAGTTATGAAGAAGAAGGCATGGGCGAAGTGAAAGCCGCCGTGGTAGAGCTTGGCAAACATAAGTATTGGTTATTGTGCCCGGTGGGACAGAGCGAAATTGGCGTTTGTGTCAATATTCGCAGTTTTGAACCCGATTCAAAAAAAGCCTTAATGGTGTTGCTTGACCATTTAAAACTGAAATTAGACGATTTACCTTGGAGTAACGAATACCTCGGCCCTGCCCAGTGGCAACTGACCCGTGTAGATGATGACGGCAACGAAGTTGAAGTGTATCGCTTTTTAAATCATGACTCGGCCCGCTGGGTTAGAGATGATTATGAAGAGCAAGGGCATGAACAAGATTATTATATTCATGAGTTGGAGTGAGGACTAAAAGCTTCACACCAAGGTTGCCACAAAAACTGTTTTTATCTCATACCGGAGGACGGGTTAGGCGTAGCGAAGCAAGCCGTAACCCATCGGCTACTTGTCGTTTTCTACCAAGGCTTTATTTGTGACAATCGGCGTTTTAAACCCCGGTTTGGTGATGAGGCATTGTATTAATTTGCAAGGCGGAAAATCGTTAAATAATGCCATTTACAACATGTGATAATAATGACTGACGCTGGCAAGTTAACTCACCGATGGGTTACGGCTCGTACCTCACCTAACCCATCCTCCATGTGAGGTCTCATCAGACTTTTACGCTACCCCGCAACACAAAAAACAACAAAAAATCCATTTGTGATGAAATTGTGATAACTCGGTGACCACTTTGGGATGTTGCACCTGCATACTCTCCTTCAACGCTTAAACAAGCACTTAAACTCTTGCTTAAATAAACAATTGAAGGAAAAACACAAAATGAAAAACAAACAACTACTTGCTGCTAGCATCTTATCTGTCTTTGCCGCTACAGGTGCTCAAGCACAAGACTTGAATATTTCAATTACCAACCTGACTCAGGGTCTTCATTTTACCCCGTTAATTGTTGCCGCGCACAATGGCGATGCTTCGATGTTTTCGGTTGCAACAACCGCTAGCACTGAATTGCAAATGATGGCTGAGGGCGGTGATATCTCAGGACTAGACACCATGTTAATGGCTGCCAGTGCCGACATTAAAACCAACCCTGCTGGTGGTTTGTTGGCACCTGCCGGAAGCACAGAAACTATGCTTAGCACAACAGATGGCAATATGTATTTGTCAATTACCGCAATGATGTTGCCTACCAATGACGGGTTTGTTGGTTTAGACAGCTGGGCCATTCCTTCAGAAGCAGGCACTTATACTATTTGGTTGAACGCTTATGATGCTGGCACCGAAGCCAACGACGAAATGATTGTTGGTGGCGCTGGTGGCGCACCGGGTACTGCGGGTATTCCAGCGGCACCGGGTGGTAATGGTGGTGCCAATGGTACTGGCGTTAGCGATTCGCAGTTCAACACCAATGTTCACGTTCATCGTGGTGCAATTGGCGATGACGATGCAACCGCTGGCAGCAGCGATTTAGACAACCGCGTACATCGCTGGTTAAACCCTGTAGCCAAAGTCACAGTTACCGTTCAATAAGGAGGTCTTATGTTATATTTTAAACGTTTAGCCCCAATTGCGCTGGCTGGTTTTTTAACAGCTTGTGGCGGTTCAAGTTCAACCAATGGCGATCCTAATGCGAACCCAATGCCGGTGCCAACACCAGATCCGGTGCCTACACCAGCTATGGAATATCAATATCAGGTGACGGTAACCAACTTAACCAATTTTCAGCCGTTGTCACCACTGGCGTTGGTATTACACGAAACAGGTCAAATTTGGCAAATTGGCCAAAGCGCTTCAACAATGTTAGAAAACTTGGCTGAATCGGGTGATAACTCTGGTGTAATGGGCGCAGATTTTGTGGTCAGCAGTGCCAGTAACGACGGTATTTTGTTACCGGGCATGAGTGCAGAAGTCATGATTATGACCACTGATATGATGGCGAGTCATTTATCTTTAGCGACCATGTTGGTTAATACCAACGATGCATTTACCGGCCTTAATGCCATTGATTTGTCGATGATGGAAGTGGGCGGCATGATGATGTTCAATCCGAGTGTTTATGACTCTGGCACCGAGGGTAATTCTGAAATGGCTGGCACAATTCCGGGCCCCGCCGATGGCGGTGAAGGGTTGAATGCTGCACGTGATGATGTTGATTTTGTTGCAATGCACCCGGGTGTTGTCTCGGCTGACGACGGATTGAGCAGTTCGGTATTAACTGGTGAGCATAAGTTTGATAATCCTGCTGTGTCGGTTAAGATAGTGCGTATGCAATAAGTCCCACCCAGCGGAGCACAAATGGCAGATTCGATATTGGTAGTTGAGGATGAACAAGATATAGCAGAGCTTATCAAGGTTCATATGGAAGATATTACTTTAAATGTAGACCTATGTGATAACGGTAATGGTGCCATAGACATGGCCTTGACCAACCATTATTCGTTACTCATTCTCGATATCAATCTGCCCGGTTGCAGCGGGCTCGACGTATGCCGAAAGGTTAGGGATGCCAAACCAGCACAAGCTATTTTAATGCTGACATCCCGAACCAGTGAGATTGACCGAGTTGTAGGGCTAGAGCTTGGCGCCGACGACTACATGACCAAGCCGTTTAGTGTGCGGGAGTTGCAGGCAAGAGTTCATGCGTTGCTGCGCCGGGTGCATTTACTTGATGATCGGCAGGTTGACAAAGAAGATGTTCAAAGCCTCGATTCGCAAACCCTAGACTCGCAAACCACAGTGGTGGGCCATTTGATGATTAACCAAAAGACGCACCAAGTGGTACTTCACGATAAAACGCTGGATTTAACTTCAACCGAATTCGATTTAATCGCTTTTATGGCACAACACCCGGGGCAGGTTTTCTCCCGCGCCCAGCTACTCGACAGTGTGTGGGGCTATCAACACAGCGGTTACGAACACACGGTAAATTCACACATAAATCGGCTGCGTAGCAAGCTGGTGGGCAGCAAAGATACGCCAATTATTCAAACCGTTTTTGGTGTTGGATACAAATTTAATCCTGACGGTGTTAGTTGATTATCGTCCTGAAACGCACATTCATGTACCGCATTACTAATACCCAACAATACTGATTTTGGGATGGGCATTATCTATGAAAATTTCACTATACCAGCGATTAGCCCTTTCTTTGCTAGTGCTGTTTATTGCCGTTGCTGGAATATTTTTCTGGTGGTCGCAAAACCTTGAACAAATGTCTCGAAGCGAAGCCGAGCAGCGGTTGCATATCTCTTTGGCTGAGCATTTGGCTAATGACAATCCACTGCTAAAAGAAGGCGTTTATGATCACGATGCACTGAAAAATTTATTTCATACGTTGATGATCCTAGGACCCAGTTTTGAATTTTATTTTGTCGACCCTACCGGAAAAATCATCACCTATTCGGCCGAGCCGGGTAGAGTGAAACGTAAGAATATTGATTTGGTGCCGTTATTGCGCTTGATTGAGCAAAAACAATCTTTGCCGATTTATGGCGATGACCCGCGTGACTTGCAGGGCCACAAGATTTTTTCGGCGTCTCCTATTTATAATGATGAGAATTTACAGGGATATTTGTACATTATCATTGGCTCGCAAATTTATGATTCAATTTTCTCGGGCATTAAGTCAAATCAACAAGTGGCCCAGTCTATTGCGATGGTGATTGGTGCAGTGGTGTTTTTCTTTATTGTACTGTTAGGGTTGCTAAGATTTTTGACTATGCCGCTCAAAGCTTTAACCGCCGATATACGGGCGTTTCGTCAAGCGGGTTTTGAAAAATCTAAAGTGAGCTTGCGCAGTTGGCCCTCATCAAATAATGAATTGCACGAGCTAGGGCATACGTTTAACGACATGGCTGAGCAAATTAATTATCAGCTGGTGCAATTACAAAACAACGACAGGCAGCGCCGAGAATTATTGGCCCATTTGTCTCACGATTTACGCACCCCACTGGCGAGTCTTCAGGGTTACCTTGAAACCATTGAATTAAAGGGCAAGAAGCTTAGCGAAGAGCAACTGCAAAAATTTGTTGGTATTGCGTTTAAAAATGCCAATCAATTGAAACGGCTGGTGGATCAGATTTTTGAATTGGCCCATTTAGAAGGCGGCCAAGTGACGGTGAATTTAGAGACTTTTCCGCTGGGTGAGTTACTTTACGATATTGCCGCTAAATTCGCTTTTAAAGTGCAAGAAAAAAATATCACCATGGAAATTGACCCGCAAGACTGCGAATTTATGGTGTATTCAGACATTGGCAAACTGGAACGTGTACTGAGTAATTTGATTGAAAACGCTATTCGTCATACTGCACAAGGGGGCTGCATTGTGTTGAGGGCTTCAGAAGGTGGAGGGCAAAAACTCAAACTCGAAGTTGTCGACAACGGCACCGGCATAAGTGCTAAAGAGTTACCTTATGTGTTTGATGCCCGCTATAGAGCCAGCAACGCCGTGGATGATAAAAAACAGCACGGCGGGTTGGGTTTGGCTATCAGTCAAAAGCTGTTGGTGCTGTTAAAGTCTGATATTAATGTTAAGAGCGAACTCGGCGAAGGCACAACCTTTGGGTTTAACCTTAGCCGGGTAGAGTTGCCGGGGTAATAACCGCTATCCCCTTTGCAATGCTTTCCATTGTGTTTGACCGGGCCGTGGTGATAGGCTAATGCCTGTCACTTCGCCCTCGGTGTTACGCTCTACCCTAACTTTGCTCGACGCCCTTTTCGACATCATCATAAACAAGTCGCTATCTAATTGTTTTAAAGGAATTTTCATTCCTCTTGGGGTTTTGTATTTAAGCTGGCCTTGTTCAAAAATTAGCGCTCGACCATCACCATAATCCCCTAATAAAGCATGGTATTTTCGACGATTCTGCACTTGTTCTAACAACACTTTATTGGTTTTTTCAGTGCTACTTATAAGAGCTTTGGCAAGCGTTGGGCTGTTTGAGTTTTTAGCCAGCAACTCAGATAAAATCAATTGTAGCGCTCTATCAACAGCAATGGGGGCACTGGCATTTACATCAACTGGTACGCCTATTTTTTCAAACCCGCCTTTGTGTTTTGGATGAGATGGCATTGAATTGGGTATGAAAGCGGCAAGGCCAAAACCCATTGGTGTTAAGTCGCTGGTTAGCGCGTGTCCCGCACCGGCGGTGTTTTCGCCTACTATTGTGGCCAAATCGTGATATTTGGTGACAAAGGTTAATGCCTCGCAAGCCGAGCCTGTGAATCCTGAGGTCACCAAATAAACGGGTTTATTGAAATAACGACTGGCACCATCAGGCAAAACAACACTTGTGCTTACTCGCGCAGGCTCGCCTCGGGTGTAGTGACTCATGAGTTCTTCACCTTCGGGCATAAAGTAGCTAGATAATTGAGTGGATATTTCGCCACTGCCACCGGGGCATTCTCTAACGTCGATGATGAGGCCATCGGTATTGGCCAGTTTGGCCATCGACTCGTCGAGTTCAGATACTTCACCCATCAGGTCGCTTATGGTGAGTAAACCTATGTTACCCGGTAGTATGTCGGTTGCCATGCTTGGACCTTCTGGTAATCCAAATTGGGCTTTAAGTGATTTGCCCGCTGATGCGCCGGGGTCCATTCTTACCATTTTTCTTTGTGGCTGCGACTTATCAGCGTTCTCTTGAGGCTGGGACTTGACCATCTTTCGCATCATGCGCTTTTGCGGGCCTTTGCCATTTTTTTCGCTCGCTGCTGGGCGTACGCTAACATGCTTGTCATTGGTGATTTGATACAAACTCTTGTTGAGTTGTTGAATAAAGTCTTCTTTGGTGGCCGACTCGCCATAAGCGCCACTGCTGTTTTTTGCGAGTAGTTGTTGCGAGAACTTTATGCCTTTGTCTTCTAATACATATTGAGTGCTGATGGCGTGGGCAAGTTTGTTGATGATGAGGTCTTTTTGTTCTTTGCCAAAGCTACTTTTTACTGTTTGGGTTTGGCTGGCAAAGCTGGTATTGAATCCTGACAATAAAAGTGCGGCTGACAACAATACTGTTGAGGTTTTAATCTTCATAACTTTATATCCCACTGAGGTTTAGGTTGTTAATGCTGGGTCTATCAATAACAAGGTTATAGCAGCTTTTGTGCCAACCGTTTTTACTGGGCTGTAGGGGCGGTGGACAATAAATAATCCTGATATGAGGATTTAAATTCCTGATATCAGCAGGGCAGAGGATATGACAAAATAATGGACTTTTTGCGTGAAATACCTTAGTATTGCGCGAATTTTAAACGGTGCACTCAAGCCGTTTTGGGATAGTTTTAACACAAAGGTAAGCAAGTTTTGGTCACATCAGTCGATACCAGTATTGAAATAAACTACACCTCAGCACTAGAGCGTGAAGTCGAAGGCTCTTTAGAGTTTCCGGTCATTGAGCTGACCAAAGTTAAACGACACATCACTTTGGTGCGTTTACCTTATGCCAATATTTACAGCGTTTATGGCAAGCTGCCAAAAAACCGCGAAGTGCGTCCGCCGTTAGGATTACTTTATGTCGCTGCCACGTTAGAGCAGGCTGGGCATTCGGTTAATATCATCGATTGTGAAACCAAACTCTACCCGCCAGAAGTGACTTTGCAACTTATTCAGGATTCAAAACCCGATATCATCGGTTTTACCGCGACCACACCAGAAATTCATGGGGTCGAAAGCCTGTCAAAAAGCATCAAAGAAGTGATGCCTGATGTAAAAATCATGGTAGGTGGCTCACACGTTTCAGCCTTGCCGCGCCAGACTTTGGCCGATTGTCCTTATCTTGATTATATTGTGGTTGGTGAAGGCGAATTGTCGGCAGTACACATTGCCAATGACCTGCCAGATACGCCTATTATTCGCACCCAAAACGAAAAAACCGTTGATTCTTATCCGCTTCCTGCCAGACACCTGCTTGATTATGACCAATACAAATATGCTTGGCCGGGTCGTGGCATGGTAAAAATGGATGTGCTTGAGTCGATTCGTGGCTGTCCTTTCATGTGTACTTTTTGCTCGGTGCGTGGCGTAAAACCACGACTTAGAGAAGTAGAGCGAGTGGTCGACGAAATCGAATATTCGGTTAACGAATACGGCACTCAGTTGTTTATGTTTTTTGATGATACGCTTACGGTAAATCGTTTTCATGTGACTGAGTTGTGTGATGAGATCATCAGCCGCGGCCTGCACAAAAAAGCGGTGTTTTATGCCAACACTCGTGCCAACACCACCTCGCCTGAAATGCTCGACAAGATGATTGAAGCAGGCTTCACCGAAATGTCGATGGGTGTTGAAACCGGTAGTGCACAGATGATGAAAGCCATCAAAAAAGGCACCCGAGTTGAACAATACGAACAGGTTTATGAGTGGATGGCGCAACGTGGTTTGCAAACCCGCGCCAGCTTTATCGTAGGTCATGCCCACGAAACTCACGAAACCGTGCTCGAATCGATTGCATTTGCTAAGAAAATCAATCTGATGCGTTGTGCAGTAAACATTTTGACGCCGTATCCTGATACCCACTCGTATGACCAAGCCATTGCTGGAGACGGCCTGCATTTGATGTGTGAAGATTGGCGTGAGTTCAAACGTTGGGGCACTTCGGTTATTCGCACCGACGATTTAACCGCTGAAGATTTAGAATGGTATCAACGCCGATTCTTAACCGAGTTCTATACGCAGCCCAAGGTGTTGTGGTATCACTTCAAGCAGATGTTACAGGGTAATTTCTCGCATTATTTCTTCCGTCCGCTGTATTTTGCAATGCGCAACCGGGTGAAAGACTTTTTAACTCAATCTCGTCCGCCAACTTGGGGTAACTACCTTAAGCGCAAAGCCAGAGGTGAAAACCAAATTGAGATTGTGTTGAAACTAGATGATGTGAAAAACTCCAAAGGCCGAAAAGGGCCTACTGGTAAAGAAGAAGATTTGTTTAAGAAGGCTGTTTAAACTGCGGTTATCCATGACCGTAAAAAAACATTCACACACAGGCACGGAGATTTACGGAGCAAGATTTAAAAAAAGGGAAAAGAGCATTATTTGGATTTAACCATTCACTTCCGTTTTCAGCTAGTCAGTCTTTTTATGTACGTTACAATGGTGCCATCTTTCTTATCAATAAGAACCGCTGATGGCACTTAATTTTGAACAATGTCAAAAAGCCCGAATGTCTCGGGATGCCCGTTTTGACGGCAAGTTTTATATCGCGGTGAAAACCACCGGGATTTTCTGTCGCCCGATTTGTCCCGCGCCTTCCCCTAAAGAACAAAACGTTAACTATTTTGCCACGGCCATTGAAGCGGCCAATGAGGGTTTTCGGCCTTGCCTGCGTTGTCGACCCGACAGTGCGCCGGGGTCATTTGCTTGGAAGGGGGTTGATACCACGGTTGAACGGGCTTTGGCTTTGATTGAGCAGGGCGCACTGGCGAATGATTCTGTTGAAACCTTGGCTGCGAGGTTGGGTATAAGCGACCGTTATTTGCGCTCATTGTTCAAAGAAAAGCTCGGCACCACCCCCAAACATTATGCGCTTTATCAACAATTGCTGTTTGCTAAGCAATTATTGCATCAATCGGCTTTATCGATAACCGACGTTGCATTTTCTTCTGGATTCAATAGCTTACGGCGCTTTAATGACAGTTTTAAGCAACACTTTAAACTAACGCCACAACAGGTGAGAAAACAGCAAAAACAGCCATCTGACCACATTGAACTGATTTTAAGCTATCGGCCACCTTACCGCTGGGATTTAATGCAGGCGTTTTTAAGTAAACGCCTTATACCCGGCTTGGAGTGGATCACTGAAAATGGTTATGGGCGAACGTTTAACTGGAAAGATGAAGGCTTACAAGGTTATTTTGAAGCAACACATTTGTTTGAAAAAAATGCGTTTAAAATCAAATTATTTACCACCGAGAAAGCCAATATCCTGCCTTTGGTGAAAAACATTCGGCGAATACTCGATTTAGACACCGATATAGCTTTGATTGAACAGCAATTATCTCAACTGCCGGGTATGGACGGTAAATTGGTGAGTGGCTTACGTTTACCGGGCATTTGGTGTTCGTTTGAGGCGGGTTTAAGGGCTATTTTGGGCCAACAGATATCGGTTGAGGCGGCGCGAAAGTTGGTTTGTCAGGTGGTTGATACGTATGGGGAGCTGTTGGTGAGTCATGATGAAGAAGCGGGTGAACGCCGGTTATTTCCTACAACAAAAGCTTTGGCTGAGGTCGACTTTGAAATATTACGAATCCCCCAAAGCCGTAAAAACACCCTGATGACCTTCTGTCGATACTGTTTTGAGCATCCGTTGCAAGATGATTTGGACCAGTGGTTAAAGCTAAAAGGTATTGGTCCATGGACTGTTAACTACGCCAAAATGCGAGGGCAAAGTGATTCAGATATCTGGCTTGGCTCTGATTTAGGTGTTATCAAAGCTTTACGAAAACTCAGTGGTGAGTCGGGTGATGAGAACGCCGATTTTGATAGCGAACAAGCGAAACCTTGGCGCAGTTATTTGACTTTTCAATGCTGGAATTTGTTGTACTGATTAAGCCCGATTACGATTGCCCGCTAAATTCACTTTAAGGGTGTTAAGCAGTTGAAAATCAGACGTTAAACAGCGGCTTCGACCGATAAAACGACACTCTCTACCATTGGGCAATATCATATTGCACTTGAGTTTTTTACGATAGTAATCCAGTGCAGCGTTGAGTCCTTCGTTATTAAACCGTTGTTTGATGTCGTTGATGTCAATCGTTTGTCCGTCTGGCGAAAAAGCCTCGGGCACGGCGCAACCAGCGAGATTTGGGACCGTAATTGAAGTGTTGACGAGGCTACTGCCTCTGAAACTGACATTTTGCATTCGGCTAAAGGATATTTGGCTGTTGACAAAGGTACTTTTTTCAAAGGCAACGCCCTTATTTAACAGCGCAACATTGATTTTTGAATCGCTAAAAGTGCTGTTGTAAATTAAAGAGCCATCGCTTATCCAATTGTTTAAATCAACATTCTTAAAAGTGACTCTGCGATAAACGCTCTTGGTCATATTCAAAAACTCGCCACTAACACCGTTGAAAACCGTGTTGCGCATTTGTGTGTGATACAAACGCCAGCGAGAAACGTCAAGATTTTTGAATTCGACGTTTTGTAAATCCAGCAATGGGGTGATGGCACTGTAAATTTGATAGGCAATAAAGGTTTTGGTATAGGGATATTGGCTGTTTGGTTTGAGTATATAGTCATTCAGCGGGCCAAACTGGTGATAAGAGATATATTGTTTGTCTTCAGCCAAATATTCGAGGTCGAATAATTTACTGGTAGTCAGCGGTTTACTTTGTTGGCAATTTTGATCTTTGTGGCATTGTAAAAAAAAATGACCGAGCTCTTCAGAAACCAAATCTAGCCGGTGTTGCGCCAGTTCAAACCAATAAGTTTCGCAGTCGCCAAATTTGATGGGGCAGCGAAATACCGGTTTTTGCTGAATGCCCTGAGTTGATAAGGCCACTAACCCCTTCATGCCGTGCATTTTTTCTCTTTCGTCGGTTAGCTTCATTGCCGCTTCGTATTTTTCGATACCACGCTCTTGCCTGTCGAGTTCGTCTTGGTTTGACGATTGTGCCACTCCATAAATAGCAATATACAAACCGGCCACCGAGCCCACGCCAATATAGCCATTTTTGCCGAAGATGCCCTCAAATGCATGGTATATCCAGCTAAATGGCGGAATATAGTTAAAAACGTAAATAATGAATAGGGTGGGTTTGTAACATATATCAATTAAACGTTTTAACCACCACCAATGGATCACCGAAGATGAGGAGGCGTCTGAATGATAGAGGTGTTTGATAAAGTCAATAAGTGTCGATTTTAGCTCTGAGGGTGTTTTCATCGATTAAAAACTTATGTGTTATGTAGTGGTTTACAGCTGTGATCTATTCTAGCAAACTATCCCTTTAAATTCCGACTTTTCATAGAACAGGGGCCGCATGAGCACTGAATCACCCAACATTACGATAAAAGCCATTGCACGGCAAAATGCGCTAACCATGATGATTTTTGGGGCTTGTGGTTTATTGTTGTGCATATTGGCAGCAAGTTTTTGGTGGCATGATTACCGGCTAAATATCGTGATGTTTTTTTTGATGAGTTTGGTCGCTTTGATCATTGGTTTGTTTAAGCATTTTGAACCCGATAACAGTTTTGAACTGACGCCTGCGGGCATGGTTTATTTTCATCGCCGTGGTTCTTGGCAGGTGAGCTGGGACAATGTGATGATTATCGAACAGCCCAAGGTGACTCAAGGGCTTGAATCTAAACCGTTGTCGTATATTGGCATTAAGTTACGAGACTCACAGGTACTGGCCAAAATTGTTTCTCGGCGTATGGCCAATCAATTGCTGCAAGAGCAGCGAGACCTGTATTTTCTTGGCTGCCAGCTTGAAGGGATTAGTTTGCTTGAACGGCAAATCAATGACTCGCCATTTAAAATGGCTAACGGTGAAAAGGTCATTGGCCCGGTTGGTGCGTGGTTGCATCGCACCGAGATGTTACGTCGTAATTTTGGTTATGACTTGTTCATTCCGCTAGATGCCTGCGATCGCGAACCTGATGCTTTTGTTACATTGCTTAAAGAATGCAAAGAGGCGTCTATTGGGTATTCACAAACCGCAGATGATGAATCAAATGATTGATATTGGTGTTTTGGGTTGTGGTTATGTCGGTCAGCGACTGTTGAGCGGGCGCGAATGGGGCAAGGCAAGTTGGTATGGGGTTCATCATAATGATCCGCAGCTAAACTGCAATAAAGTCGCTTTTTCGTGGGCAGATCAAAGCAGTTGGACGAACTTGCCTCATCTTGCCGATTGGCTGGTTGTCACAATTCCACCTGTTGTTAAAGATTGCGAACAAGAAATGCAACGTTTGACGCAATGGTGTGAATGGATGTCGGTGAATCGCCCAGCGCTTAAACGCTTGATTTACATTTCAACGACCGGGGTTTATGGCGCTGGTAGTGGACTTTGGACCGAGCAAAGTGAATGCGTGCCCGATGCGCTTGGCGGCCAGTTGCGTTTGGTGAGTGAGCAAGTTCTACAGCAATATTTTCAATGTACAGTACTGCGCTGTGGCGGTATTTATGGCCCGGGCAGTAATATTGTTGAACGTTGTTATGCAGGCACGCCAGTTTTTAGGGGTAACAAGCCGGTATACCGTATTCATCTTGATGATTTGGTTGGGATTATTGAGGCTATTGTTGATAGTGGTTTGACTGATGCGGTATTTAATGTGGTTGATAATGGCGCAGCGAGTCAAGATGAGCTACTTAACTGGTTGATGTCGCAAACTAAATTTATTGGCGTTGTGGGCGAGGGGTTTTTAGATGACCCTAAACGATTCAGGGCCAAGCGGTTGGATGTTGTTGACGGTGCATATGAAGACCGAATTGTTAGTAATATGGCTTTGGCGATGAAACTGGGCTATCAGTTGCGTTTTGCTACTTATCAGTTGGGGCTAGTTGAGTTTTTGTGAGGGTTGGTTTAAGACGGACTGAAAAACACTTTCGAGTCTGTTTATACTTATTCGTTCTTCCAGTGTTTCAAGCCGACTGAATATTGCTGTTGGCTCGTCATCTTTTTCACCGCTTATTACTGCTAACATTACGGTTTTTAGAATTTCTTGTTGTTTGGGTTCAAGGGTAGACATTAAATTTATTGTCCAATTTCGGTAGTAGTGAAACTCTAAATAACTGGCGACATAGAAGAACTTGTCAAAAATATGTTGGTATTGAGTTGGTGGCATCGTTGATTTTGAATCCATTGTTTTGGTTAAAAACTCACTATTGTCTTTGATATATCCCATCAAACTTTGCTCTAATTTCTGTTTAGTGCTGCTAAATGGATGTTGCTGGAGGTATCGCTTGATTATGCTTAAATCGTTGGCGCTGAGACCTTTTTGCAATAGTAATTGAGTATTACGATTGAAAAACTTTTCTTTGGTTAGAGGCTCAATAAAGTATTTTAACTCTACCAAATGAGCCGATTTTTTGTGAGAAAATTCATATCCATCGCTTGTTTGTGGGGAAATACCAAAATCAATAAAGTTTACTAAAGGCAACCCTTCTTGTTGAGCCTGAGTATACAAAAAAAAAAGTAATTGGGAAGTTTCACCACTTTGAACACCCATGACGAAATCAAAATCTACTTTACGGGTATTGATACCTGAAACAAATTCACCATAGTGCATTGTAAACCGATCATATAGGTCATTTACCCCGCCTTTTCCGATAACCGTTTGAATTTCAAGTTTGTCTAGATTGGCTATTTTGATGACATTTTCTGTGTGAACAACTGAGTGGTTTTCACTGCTTTGTACTGATTCCGTAAAGAATAGGGTCATTAAAGCTAGGAGTATTGTTTTCATGGCGGTAGCCTTTTTTTGCTATTGCTGCAACTTATGCTGCTCATTGCACAAAAATAAAGTCGAGTATCGTTCCGGTGGTTTGGGGGTTGTGCCTGAAATTTTTTATTTGGTACAACGAAAGTGTAGCGAAGATTAATGGCTTTTCAAATTAAAACTGTGTAATTATTTTAATTATCTACATGTTTGTGTTTGTTTTTGTGGGGCAGGACAACAAGAATGCTGTTGCCCTGTGGTTCTTTTTTCGTTTAACGATGGGTTATTGTTCTAGTACTTTGAAAAACACATCAACCATTTTGTACTTGTTATGGCTGTTGTTGTTTTCGTCAACTGCCCACGACCACAGTGGAATGCTGTTGCCAGCAGGGTCTTGATGGTTGTTTTTCTTTGGAATGATATCTAATTGGGTGATACCAACATCATTCAGTTGCAACATTTCGTCGGCAGTAGAGATACCATCGGCATTGTCGTCGAGCCACAGTAATAAACCAGACCAAACTTCGTCTTGATTGGTGATATAGCCATCGTCATTACCGCCAAGAGCAGGGTGATCGTACTGTGCTAGTGCAACAAAACCGTTAGGCGCAAGTTCTGCTGCGGCTGCTAATGCCAGCTGGATTGATTTAACGTTGGTTTGGTCAAGGTTAGGCCATTGCTGGGTCAATTCCAACGGTAGCATATGTGTGCCAGTACCAAACAGCTCCATGCCGTTGTCGATAATCCCGTTGTCGTTAAGGTCTTGCACCAAAAATGCTTCATTGCCGCCATATTGCACCCACTGCATAAAAGTTTCGTTGCCATCCCCAATCATATCGAAGTTTACCCCAACACCGGCATCACCTAAATGAATACCGTCTTGGCCGAGATCGATAAGTAATGGATCTTCTCGGTAGTCATAATCATGATCGTCATCTTCACAGTTGGGGCTTTCGTATGCGCAGCCCCCGCCACCGCTATTGTTGGTGCCAGAAACGAAAGGTGCTAGCATTGGAACTGTTGCAGTTTTTATAGTGGAAAGATGGTAATTAGGTACTGACCCAAAGGTTATATTTAATGGCAGGAAGTCGCTAATGGAAATACTGAATGGCCTTATTGAGAATGCTGCTAACCCCTGATATTGTGTATTGCAAAGAACATTTTTTCCTGCATTTTCTACTTTTGAAAGCCATTCCCAAGCGAGGCTCATAGCATAGCCATTCTTTTGGGTTGGGTCGTCGTCATCATTCGAAATATCAAATAGATATGAATACCCTCTTAAGTATGAATCGTCATTCTGTTTGTGTTCACCGGAATGATTATAAACTTGGCTAGAGAAGCCTGCACATGATAAATTGTACGCGACCTTTGTTTTTGAATAATCGACTAAGCTATCGACAATCGTTGTATCAGATGTGATATGCACTGTGATTTTGTCGCTACCAAACATGTGTAGTACTTGAGATGATGTTTCTACTCTATTTTCTTCTGCGAGAACGTTTTGAGCAATTAAGCTTGCTACGACTATAAGTATTTTTCTCATTTTAACACTCCTTTGTTTATCATCTCATTTACTTCTTTGTTATACCGTTTCATGTCAATATTATTAATGCTCCTAGCAAATCTACTGGCATTCTTGTTTCTGGAAGAACGCGAAAAACTCACATCACCATTAAGTCTTTCAATTAGCAGTGTCTTCAATATACGTTGTCGCTGTGCATCCAGTTTGTTCATTAATAATAATGCCCAATTTCGAAATACTAGTTGTCTCAAAAAATCACTTATATAACTAAGAGAGGCGAGCTTGTGTTCATACTTTTCAGGGGACAGAATCATTTTGAGTGCAATTGCTTGTTTTAAAAATGTTAAATTGTTATGCAGGTAAAAAACTTCTTGTTCACGTAACATGTTTTGGAGGTTGTTGGTCTTAATATGCTTCATGATTATTTCTATATCATGGTTACGAAACCCCCTTTCAAGCAGAAGTGGGGAAAATGAGACTACACGCTTATCAGAACTTAACATAGTGAAAAGACTTTTGGGGCTTGCCAAATAAGGGCTTTGAGTAAAGTTATATGAAAACCTCCCGTTACTTTGCTCGCCAATACCAAAACGCGTAAATTTTTCGATAGGTAAACCTTCATCCAAGCCAACGTTAAAAAGGTAGTTCAGCTCAAAATTAATCTGGCTACTTTTTAATCCCATAATAAAATCAAAATCAACTTTACGCGGGTTGTCCTTTCGTACAAATTCTCCATAGTGTTGTTCAAAGCGGTTGTAGAGGTCGTCGAGTCCTTCTTTGCCTATGCGGGTTTGGATGGAGCTTGGCGGTATATCGGCGGCTAGCGTGTGGTTTAGTGCCAGTTCGCCGGTGAGTATTTCTGAGGTTTTTGCTTGGGCTACGGTGGTTAGGCCGAGGACCAAAAGCAGGAGTAAAAATCGTTTATTCACAAGAAAAATCCTTCTCTTATTTATTTGTTTTTTTATTTGTGCTTAACTTTTACTTAAATCGGGATTCAACTGAAGGGTAGAAATGCGGGTTCATCCATGAATTAAAGTGTCAAAAGTTGGCGTCGCACTTTTAAACTATTAGTTGATACAACTTTCCTGCGAAACAGCATAGCCGTGCTTCTTTGCTTGGCCGTAACAGTTAAGCTAGTTGGTATCCAGACAATGTTACAACGATTAATCCGTTTACTTATCCTGTCGCCATCACTTGGCAACACGAAAGAGTATTGTGCACCAGTCTGGAAAAAACAATGCGGTTTTTTGAACTATTTTGTCCTTAAAAGTTAGTCTTTTGATTTTACTGTGGTTATTTTTTCAGGTGGTTTTTTGAACGCTTAATATTTAATCAATCTGGGCACTTGGTAGTGCCCGAGTCGTTACAGCAAAAAGACATTAGCAGTTTTGGGCAGTAATCTCGTGGATTATGTCGCTAACATCGTCGATATTGTCATTTATTTAGACAAAGTGTATGTTGGTTGTATCGTCACCAAAGGCTATTTTTTGGCTAAGTATTGCTCTACTTCTGTGGCGAGTTTTTTGGCATTAAGCGGTTTAGACAAAAAGCCGTTCATGCCAACTTCATTACACTTTCTTTCTGAGGCGATGGTCACATCAGCGGTCACTGCAATGATGGGGGGCTGCTCTATCGAAGTTTCGGCCCTGATTTGTTTTGTGGCTTCATGACCGTCCATAATGGGCATGTTGATGTCCATCATGATTAATCCTACGGTATGTTTTAGTACATAATCAACGGCTTGTTTGCCATTGACCACTCGATGCACCGGGTGTCCATAAGGGATTAGAAAATGGGTTAGCACGGCGGCGTTAATATCATTGTCTTCAACAATTAGTATTTGCATTATTACGCAACCCCCGGTTTTATTGCCAGTGTCGCCATAGATGTTGGCATGTATTTGTTCAGTACCAAGGCTTCATCGCTCCATTTGTCTTCGTAAAAGCCATTGATGGTAAATCCTGCGGCAATCTGACCGCCAATTTGGCTGTCTAATGAGTGACTGAATTCAATTGCATCACCTAGACCCGTTGTTTTGTTAAGGTCTTTGCCTGCATCGGGTAAATTGGTGCAAGGCAGGGTGAATTCAACTTTTAATTCTCGACTTTGTTCAGCCTTGTCGTGATTGAAAAGGTACATCGCAGGGTTGCAAAAACCGGCCAATAAACGCCCGCCGGGTTTGAGTACTCTAAAACATTCTCGCCAAACTTTGTCTACATCAGGCACGAAACAGTTGGAAATAGGATGAAAAATCAAGTCAAATTGTGCATCGCTAAAGACAGATAAGTCAGCCATGTCACCTTGTTGAATCGATATCGCAAGACTTTCTCTTTGCGCTACCATTTGATCTTTAGCCAGTTGTTCGTCGGAGTTATCGAAGCTAGTGATATGCGCACCAGTTGCCGCCATAATGGGCATTTGTTGTCCGCCACCAGAGGCCAAACCTAATACTTGTTTATCTGTCAATGGACCAAACCAGTCTTTAGGGACTGATTTTAATGGGGTCAGTACGACTGTCCAGTCGCCTTGGCGAGCTTGGGCTATTTGTTGGGGATTGACCGGTACTGACCATTCACCGCCTGCCTTGGATTCTTTGTTCCAAGCATCTCGATTGAACTCGACAATATCCACTATTACTCCATGAGTCTTTAAGCTGGTATGACCCATAATAGTCAGAACCTGAAAAAAGGCTAAAAAAATGGTTAAACGATACGATCAAGTTTAACAACTGTCTGGGCTTTTTGCTACGTCATGGACTATAAAGGTCGGGACGATATCAGGGTGTTTGTTGTATCCGTGTGTAACGAACCACAAAGAGCGAGGAACTAGTCGGCTTAATCTTGCCGAATAGTGTATAAGTATCGTTATTGGGTTTTTATTGGGGTTGTTTGGTTTGAATCGGTTATTTGGTGCCAGTAGTTTGTCGTTGTGGTAAATGCTGGTACGCGTGGTGCAAATACCAGTCATCGGCCAAACCGGTATAACACGACCCAAAGCGCATACTTTGGTATTGCTGGGTTAAATAATCTGCTTGGCATGGACTTCGGTCGGCGCGGGTATTTGAGACAAAACCTAGCAGTGGTTCATTGGTATTATTGTAAACCAAATTGAACTGCGCGCTGATACCATCGACCTCGGTGGCGATCACGTGAAAAACCAAGCTGTCGCCTTTTTTCATTACGCTGATGATGCCTAGTGATGTCAATGTTGAGCCAAACCTTTGATGGAGCCGATAAGACAAGCTGTCTTTACGCCACATACCAGCGTCAAGTAATCCGTTTACGGCATCATTTGATTGATGTCGAAAGTGGGTTAGCTTTTCGACGGTATTGAGCGCTATTGCAAAGCGGGTAAATTCACCTAAATTAGACCGTAAGTGCCATGACAGATGTTTGACCACTTCGTGGGGCTGACTTTGTTCGGTTAGTGGTGGTTTTTTTGCGCAACTACCAAGTAATGCCCCGAGCAGTATCAAGGTGAAAATTCGAACAATAGATGAAGCGGTTATTTTCACTGTGTCAGTCACTTGTGTTTAGGTTCGGTCGTTTATTTCTAGGGTTGGCGATTATATCAAATATTGGTGTTGGCGGTAACTGTACATGATGTCATTGGTGTTGGAGGGTTTATAACCGCACTTTCTAAAAGTGCGGTGAAAAGTGGGGGGTGTGACCAACGCTAGCTTTGTTTTTCCTTGCCTTTTTGTTGCTCTTCTGTTGCTGCTTCGTCAATTAGCATTTGCTCGGTAACCGGGCCTATCGGTTCGGCAATGATCAGTGTGCATATAGGGTAGGGTGCACATCGGCCTGCCAATTGTGTATCTTGTTGGTTTTGTTCACTAATTGTTATAAAGGACGCCATTACGGCTAATGCGCCGATGGCTGTTACTAAATGCACTTTAGTTGCTTTTGCTTTAATTGAACCTGCTTTAGTTGAATGAAGAATGCTCACTATAAATACCTCGCCTAGCTATTACTCAATTAGATCCGTGGATCTGGTGAGTTGTCAGTGTCGAGAGTTCTAGATTGCAAAACTTTCCGCTTTTCTTACCTTTATTTTACCTTTATTCGGATTTCTTACCTGCTAAATATCAGCTTTTTGGCAGGCTTTGTTAAGAAAAAAAGCAGGTTTTTTGACCAGTTATGTGATGGAAAATGAGAGGGTGAATTGGCAGAATTGCCTGCCAGATTACTTACTTTTTGTTTACTTTGGCGCTTAAAACTGAGGGTTTTGTGTCTTAACAGGTAATTTGGGGGTAATCAGGTTTTATCAGCCACGCGAAAATTGAGGGTCAATCTTGCGTAGCATCGATTATGAGTTTATCCGGTTAATTTTCGTATTGAACGACGAATATGTGGGTGTCGGCAAAACGGGGTCTGCTAACAACTAGTTGATCATTTTGGCCTTTGACTGTCGAAAAATAGCGGTATGGTGCATCGAGCAGTTCGGTGGTGTTGTTGTTGGTCATATCCAATTGCATCAGTTTGGCCGTTTCATCGGAATAATAAGTCAATATTTGGTTATTAATTGCCGCAGAGCAAATATTACTGATAAAAGGAGATTCATTGAACCACACCATTTTACTGTCTTTTATTTTCCATATGCCAGGTTGTTCGTATTTAAAGGCGTAATGCTGGCCATTTTGTTGGTCGAACATACCAAGGTAGGCGTTTTCTACCGGTGCTTGGGCAGCCGATTTAGTTGCTAAAGCTAGAGCATTCATCTGATAACTCTCAGCTGTTTTCTTGCTGCTCCACAAGACCTTGCTGTCAGGCGAGAAGTGCGGGTTAACGCTGCCTTTTAATTCCATGTAGGGCTGATTGGCCAAATATGTGGTGTCGTCTAATTGATAAACGTGAATATCTTGCTCTATGCTCAGCGCAATGTAGCTTTCGTCAGCCGTGATTGCGATGTTTTCAATACGCATGTTGCTTTCAAATTGGCTGAGTTGTTTGTAGTCACCGTCAAAGGTTTTCCATACTTGATATATGCCTGACCGATTGCTGATAAAGTAGGTATCGCCGCTTGCGCCTCTAATCGGATACTTGTGTGCAATGTCACCGGTTGATAATACTGTTTCGCTTTGTTTTTTCAAATCAATCAATACCAGTTCGGCATTGTTGTACGTACCACCAACAAGGGTCAGAGCAGAAGGCTCACTGTTCGATACATGAGGAGAGTATATCGGCCACAGTGGCGATTGCATCAACTGATGGGGAGTCTTGTCACGTAGGAAATAAAAGTTGTTGCCTTCATTTTTGAATACAGGGTGGCCTGCGTATGAACTCACAGAAAGTAACGGTACATTAACTTGATGTTCGTTGATGATATCGCCGTCAAGGTTTAGTGTGAGTACCTTAGTGTAATACCAGTCTACACTCAGCAAGGCGTGTAGAACATTGGCATCAGCGTCATACTGAATACGGTAATAGCCTTTGCCGTTGGTATCATCTGGGGTGCTTAATAACTGGCGTTTGCCAGAGTCTAAGTCTTTTTTATAGATGTTCTGGGCGGCAAATTCTATGTCTATATCGGTATAATAGATGCTATTGCCTGGTCCCCAGCTTAAGCCAATGCTTTGGTTGTATTTACCGCAGTCGGTTAAGACTTGATCGCTGGTAATGTTAAGTTGCAAGTCGAGTTCCATTACGGCTATTTCACAGCGTCCGGGGCTATAACGATGATATAGCAATTGGCGACCGTCACTGTGCCATATCGGGGTAAAGCTGTGATAATCTCGCGCTGTAATGGTTTGTTCGATGCCGCCATGTACTGGGATCACCACTATTTGAGCAAATTCTTCTTGTGACAGTTGTCGGGTAAAGGCAATAAATTTGCCATCGGCTGATAAGTTGGGCGACTCCTCTCTACCGACTTTGTGGGTCAACTGTAGTACATTGCCAAATTGCGGACCTTGAGGGGTTTGTTCTAAGAGCTTGTTGACCCAAAACCACAGCAACATCAATACCGCAGCAACCACAAAAAACATTAATGGCAAACTGGTTATGTTTGGGTTGGCTTTAGGCTCCACAACGGTTACATCCAAAGGTTGTTCTGACACTTCAGAGACAAACCTGAAACCTTTTTTTGGCACTGTTTTTATATAACGGGGAGAACGCGGATTATCTCGCAGTTTTGAACGCAAGGTAGAAATCGCTTTACTCAGGGGGTTGTCACCATATATGCGTCCGTCCCAGCCGACTTTATACAAGTCTTCTTTGCTGATTAATTCATTGGGATGGGTGACAAAGTGGCGTAAAAGTTTATTTTCGAGACTTTGCAGGTTTTCGAGATGTCCCTCAACAAACAGCTCTCCGCTGTCTGGTTGGTATTCAATACCGTCATCCAGAAAGTACTTACGGCTCATGCGATTATTGAGTGGTTCAACGTTGTGGTTTATATCAGGCTATTCTAGAAAATTTAACTTCATTAATACAGCTTATCCGTCAATACTTGGCAAAAAAGCCTGAAAAACCAATGAATCAGGTATTTACCCGTTGGGTACGTTGCGGTTTACCCAGGTTTTCGGGCGGTTAATGTATAATATCCGGCACCACCGTCATAGATAAAGTGGGCCAAGCGACGGGGAATGCCGTGCTGCCAGTTGGTTTGTTGTTGTTGAGCTTGTTGTTGGATAAGGGCACTCAATTGCGCATCTGGTACGGTTAACTTTTTTTCTATGGTGTGAATGGTTTCGAGTAACGAGGCAGAAACATCTTTAAAACGCAGTTGATAGAAACCGCCTTGGGTAATGACTTCTTTACTTCTGGTGACATTGTATGCGCCACTGACACATAGCCAACGGTTTAACTCGATATTTAGTTCTACAGGTAAAGTTTCATTTAAAAATACATCGGATATTGCGATATAGCCGCCAGGTTTTAATACTCGGTATATTTCGGTTAGTGCAGTTTCGCGATTATCAAATGTACACATTGCACACTCACAAATCACCACATCTATGCTGTTGCTGGCTATGGGTAGGTGCTGGGCGTCACCTTGGATAAAATGTACTTTGTTTTTGTTATATTGAGTGTTTTGTATTTTGCCGTGTGTTAAGTGTTCTAAACCTAGGTCGAGCGCATAAACAGTGGCGCCAAAATTGTCGGCTACATAATGGGCAGAGGTACATTTTCTAGCAGCAATATCTAACACTGTACTGTTGCGGTTGATAAGGGTTTGCGATGCCAGGTTATGGGTCAACTTAACGCCACCGGGGTGGAAACTTTCACCTAGGAGCAATTGAGTTAGGGGTAATTGATAAAAATCGACACAACAACTTGCTTTCATTGGGACTCACTTTTGTTTATTGACCAGTCGTATGTCATGTATCGCAAGGTGATGGGGTAACAACCGCTCAGAGTGTTTTTAAGTTTAGACTGTGCATAATGATTTATGTAGTTTATCAGCGCTTGCTTTGTGTCGTTGCTTTGTTGTTTATTATCGTTGCTTGGCAAAAGGCTTACGCGGGCAAAGTCATCTAAATACGACTCAAATACTGTTGAAACGCAAAGGCACGGAGCTTCACGCAAGGAGAGATTTAAAAACGGAATAAGGAAGAAAAACTAGAACAAAGATATATAAAGTTTGTCCTTAGCCAATGATAACCCCAATTACGTACATTCTTTCCTTTTCTTGCTCTGTGAACCTCCGCGTCTTCGTGCCTGCGTGAGAAACTCTTGATTTCTCACCCTCTAGATAGTTAGGTAAGTCACGCAATCGTTGGTGGCAATCTCTTGGTTGGTGGTCGCCATAAACATTTGCATCGCTTTAGTGGTGTATATACGACCGCCTTCAACGGTTAATACATTATGGATTTGGTCGACACCCTGATGATCAATTGCCCGCATTGGTAATGGGTCGTCACCGTGGTACCAACCAAGGAATTCCCCTGTTGGCGTGGGTTGGCGATTAAACTGTTCAATATCAGGGATGAACGTGATGTCGGTTGAAAGCAAACGATGGCTGGCATAACCCACCGATGCATCGCCAGTCAGTTCCATGCGAATGGGGTGACGATGAATCGATACATCCCTTTGCCGTTCGAATAGATTGTCTAAGGTAAAGTAGGTTTTTAGTCCATCGGTTGCGACCTGATGCGACATTATCTCGTTTGCACCGCCGCATTCGATGGTCACAATAGGTGCATCAAAAACTTGTTCCATCAAGGCGCCTACTCTAATGTCGGTGTATATCTGCATTGGCGCGAACAATCCGGTTAACTCCCTGACGCCCGGGCAATCGACGGCACTGACGCCAAAAGCAGGACTTAACCCCGAGGTATTGTGCAAATCAATAATGGCTTCGGGTTTAACGGCGGCAATTTCGCGTTTGATAAGGTTGGCACGTAACGTCACGGTTTCGTCGGGTTGTTCAATATCGCCGAAATAACGGTTTAAGTCTTCACAGTCACCGATGTAACGGCGAGTGAAAATGGGTTTTTGTTGGGCAGCTTCAGGGTTACAAAACAAGATGCGAACATTGGTTGTAGGCACTTGGCCACCGAGCAGCCACAAATGGCTAGCGATAAACCCTGAAGGTTCGTTGCCGTGAATTAGGGTCGCGACCACCCGGGTGCGGCTGGTATCAGTGCCGGTGATATCAACCACCGTTAATCCTTTAAGCTGATTTAAAAAACCGGGGGCGGTTGAGGCGATTTGTTTTCGACATTCATCGCCTAGGTAATAGACTTCACTGCTTAATGGTTTCATTTCCAGATGGTATCCCACTCGGTGACAGGCTGACCTTCCATTTGGAATTTGAAATACAAATCAAGCATGGCTTGGCAGGCTTTTTTCTTGTTCATTTTACGTTGTAAATGCTGGTAGGTGAGCTTTTGCCATTTGGCTGGTGTGATGTCTAGTTGCAGGCGGCGTAAAATAATATTCAAATGTTTTTCTCGTTCACGCTCGTCAACACCTAGCTTGGCCAGACCGTCGTAAGAGACTTGTAGCATTTGGTCGATGATATTACGAATGGGCACTTCGGTAGGTTTGTGCTGATAATTCTGTGGCCATAAAATGGTGGCATCTAGGCCTTTTCGGGCGGCGCTGTAAAAATTGTATTCAGCAAAACGAAAGGGAATACGCGGCAGGTATTCTTCTATTTTGTCTTCAAGCCCTGCTGACATGCCAATCATAAAGGCTGAGTTGGCGGCCATATCGATTGCTGTTGGGCCCGAGGGCAGTGCTCTAAACTCTATACGTAAGTGACCTTTGCCTGAATTGCTGTAAACCGCGCGGTTCCATGGCCAAATGGTGCCCATGTGTAGGTTGAGTTCTGCCAATTCAGGTAAACCTTCACCTTGTTCTTCTTCAAACAATTGTGGGAATAGTGGTTGATAGATATTAACGGCTTCGGCAAACAGTTCCCATGCGCCATCTCTAACCCAACCTTGACCAAAATTGACTCGGGCCGGTGCACGCCATGGGCGGGTATCTGAAATTCTGACATCCATCGATTGCTTAAATAAAGCAACGCGAGTTTCATCCCATAAAGTACTGCCAAAGAAAACACTGGAGTTGGCAGATATACCCAGCGACAGTGGCAACGTCAGTTGAGCTGCGTTAAATGTGTTGGCAAACTTTTCTTTTTCAACCATCAAATGGACCTGAAAAGAGGTGTTGGCACCTTCAACGCAAATTTCAGACGTTTTAAAGTCAATTTCATCTTCACCGTCAATGTGGATATGAAAAGGACCGCCGCGCATTTTTCGCAGCTCTCTAGCTAAAACATGATAACGACCTTCGTTGGTCATATATTGACTGGTCAAATGGCGTTCTTCTAAAGTGGGTAAAATACCGGTGGCCAATGGCCGGGTGCCGATTTTCGCCGCTGTATCCCATAGAGTGTTGAATTTGGTCAACATTTCGTCGGTTAAACTGGTAAAAGGTTTACCGGCAGCGGGGTAGGGGCTGAGGTTAAGCTCAAGATTATATTGATTTATTTCGGCGACAAACTGGGGGTCGTCAAGCATTTCAATCAGTTGCAGGTTAACCGGACTGACGTTGCTCTTTTCGTCCATTAGGTAAAGTTCGAGTTCTGCGCCGATGCAGGTTTGTTCTTTGCCAAACTCAGGACCTGAGATCACTTCTTTGAGTATGTCGACCTGGTCGTGGATGCGTTTATTAAATTTTTCGTAGTCTTGCGCACAGTATTGGCGGTCTTCAATCGTTCGTCCCATGGGATCATCCTCTGTAATGCTAGGGTTAACTTTTAATAGCATAGGATAGAAATGGGACGTCGTTAAGATTTTTTTGAAGTGAAATAACCGCCAGCCTAAATAGTAATCAGTCGCTCATAATTCAGGCTGGTTGCGGGTTGTACGTGTAAGGTTAGTTGTACAGAAAAGAACGAATTTGTGGTGTTACCTTCGATTTATATCGACGGCTGACTTTAAGGGATTGACCACTATTGAGCACCACAATGATTTCACCGTTGATGTCACTGGTTACTTGGGCAATGCTGCTTTTATTGACCATATTAGAGCGGTGAATACGGACAAATTGTGCCGGATCAAGCTCGTCTTGCAACTGTTTCATGGTTTTTCTAACCACGTGGGTTTTGCCACCGTGACAGTTAAAGCACATATAGTCACCTGCCGCTTCAATTGAATAAATGGCTTTGGTGCTCAAACGAATTAATTCAGGGCCGCTACGGATCACGATATTCTGTGGAAAGGTTTCTTTTTCGATTACCGGTGGCGTGAACTGCCCGGCCATCAAAGAGAAGTTTCTTTCAAAATAAGATTGTGAGCGTTGTGCGCTTGTTTCGTGACTGCCTGCTGATGATTTCATTTGATTAACCGCCGATTTCAGTGGATGTGCATCTATAATGTCAGGACGCAGGTTAAGTAATAAGGCATGAAAATGTAAAAGTTGCTGCCATCGTTTTACAAAACTTTTACACTAGCGATTAAACCCAATTAATAATAAGGCTGAAACACTTGATAAATATATTAAAATTAAAGACTTGGCTCAAAATGTTCGTGGCCGTTCAGTGCATGTTTTTGGTCGTGAGTTGCTCATCTACTGACCAAATAGGTGCATCAAACGATGATGTTTCTATCAGTATGGTCACCGAGTTTGGTGATATCGAAATTCAATTGTATATGAGTAAAGCGCCTGTTTCTGTCACCAATTTTTTGCGTTATGTCGATACTGGTGATTTCAATGGTGGCACTTTTTACCGAGTGGTGCGCGCTGACAACGACAATGGCAACCCGCAAATCGCGGTGATCCAAGGGGATGTTAAAAATGGCGATAAACAGTGGCCTGCAATAAAACTCGAAACGACTGAGCAAACTGGCATAAAACACCGCAATGGTACTTTGTCGATGGCCCGTGGTGCGCCAGATTCTGCCACTTCGGTGTTCTTTATTTGTGTCGGTGCTCAACCTTCGTTAGATTTTGGTGGCATGAGAAACACCGACGGCAAAGGATTTGCTGCATTTGGCCGAGTGGTCAGGGGTATGGAGGTGGTGCGTAAAATTAATGAGATAAGACAAACCAAAGATGTCGATGATGATTATATGAAAGGCCAGATGCTGGCCAAGCCCGTGGTGATAGAGCGAGTGAAGCGTCAATAATAGCACCATTTAATTATTTGTAATGGTCACTATGCTTCTCAATAATGTTAATTATGAGCAGTATATTGACCATAAAACAACAGCGTTACGCTGCCTCTTTGTCTTTTTACCCCTCAAAAAAAAGAACTTTGTGTGCTAATGGGTGAGAGCTTTAAGATACGCTCACCCCTCCTTATCTTTCCACGACTGTAGTTTTCGATAAATAGTCGATGGATTTATTTCAAGCATTACAGCTGCCTTTGGAATATTACCATCACAGTGTTCAATTGCGTGTTCAATTGCTTCTTTTTCTACCTGCCACAAGGGTCTTATACCTGACATGCGGCTACTATTTTCCGGCTGCATCATCGTTACGGTACTAGTCGCTTGCTCTTGGGCCAAAATCATCGGATTCATGTCATCTTTTATCGGTTTTAACAGCATTTGTGCACTGACTTCTACATCGGTGTTCATGGCAATAATACTGTGAATGACATTTTCGAGTTGACGAATATTGCCCGGCCAACGGAACTCACCGATGAGCTTTTGGGCTTCGGGTGAAAAGCGCTCAAAAGATTTGTGTTCTTGTTGGCTTAAGCGTTTAAGAAAATGGTTGGCGATTAAAATGATGTCACTGCCTCGTGCTCGCAATGGCGGTAGTGAAATAGTGATCACATTAAGCCGGTAATATAAATCTTCTCTGAACTCTCCTGCGTTGACGGCTTCTCGAAGGGTGGTCGACGAAGCCGTAATAAGTTGTGCGTTAAAGGGTTGTACTGAATGGCTGCCCAATGGTGCAAACTCTCGCTCTTGGATCACCCTAAGTAATTTGGCCTGTAATTGGGCTGGAATTGTGGTGATCTCGTCTAAAAATAAAGTGCCAGAAGCACAGACCGAGAACAATCCTTCTTGAGATGAAGTCGCGCCAGTAAAAGCGCCTTTTTTATGGCCAAATAACTGTGATTCCATTAATTGTTCGTTGAAATTAGCACAGTTCATGGCAATGAAAGTGGCGTCTTTGCGATAACTTTCGCCGTGGCAAGCTTTGGCGATAAGTTCTTTACCAGTGCCAGTTTCGCCGGTTATGAACACGGGGACATTGGTGGTGGCTGCGCTTTTAACTTCTTCGAAAATGGCGAGCATTGCGCTGTCTTCTGCCACCATGCCATGAAAATGTGTTTCTTTATCTGTGGTTTTGATTGTATTTGAAGACACCACAGATGCAGGTTGAGCGTTCGCAGCTTCTAGTGCCTTAACTACTATAAAGCGCAGCTCGTCATTGTCCCAGGGTTTGGTTATATAGCGATGAATGACACCTTGGTTAAAGGCATCGGCAACCGTATCAAAGTCATTGTAGGCGCTGAGTAAAATGCGTTGTGTGGTGGGCCACTGTTCGCTGATTTGCGATAAAAGCTCTGATCCTGTCATTTGTGGCATTCGGTGGTCGGATATGACTAAATCTGGCTGATTATCTTCAACATAGGCCAATGCCGTGCCCGGTGAGTGACAACAGACTATGTTGGCTGATATTTGACGTAAGCTACGTTTGAGCGCACTTAATAAGGCCGGTTCATCATCTACCAGTAAAATGGTGGGTTGACTGTCGTTATCTGAGATCAAAAAATACCTACTTCTGTATATTTATTAATACCTTAGTATAAGCATAGTCGGTTATTTCAAGGCTGGAAAGGCATCGAACAAGCTGGATGTTTAAAGTGGACTCTATCTGTTGGTGATTGCCACCCATGAATGGGTGATAAGATGGCAATGCATGGAGCATATGGTCTTTGCCCCTGTTATTGCCAAATCCATTAAAATTACCGGCTAGCGCCCGGCTCACTCTACATATATAAGCCGCTCCTACCGAGAACTCACCAAGCTCCCCAGCCAAAACACCAGTAATGCTGCAATAAACCCGGGTAAAGCTTCATAAACATGAACATTCAAGCCAACGCCGCGCCACGCCAAAATAGTGATAAGGCCAGTTGCCATCATGACTAAAGTCAGCCATTGGGGCGGTCTTTTTCCTAGCGCATGAACCAGCACTAGCGGGCCGATGGTGCAGGCAAGCGCTGACCAAGCTAAGATCACCAAAGTGAATACGCTGGCTGAAGCAAACAGCGCTATGCACAAAGACACAATAGTGACCGCTAGGGTGATCCAAGCTTTGGCATGTTTGCCTTTACCTAATTTAAAGTCTTCGCTGATCACCGCTGAACAACTGAGAATTTGCGAATCGGTAGTCGACATAACAGCGGCAAAAATACCGCCCATGATAATGCCCACACTAAAGGCTGGTAGCAGGTTTTTGGCCAGCATGGGTAGTGCCAGCTCGGCATCAAAATTGGCTGTATTGTCGATAAACAAACGGGTTGCTAAGCCAACCAATAGAACCAGTGCTAAAAATAGGGCGCTCCAACTGAAATAATAAATGCCGGTTTTGCTCATGTTCGCAGGTTGGTCTAATGCCATGAACCTAACCATCACATGAGGTTGTCCGGTTACGCCTAAGCCATTGAATAACCAGCCAAAGGCAAATAGTGCGGTCGCACCCACAGAGCCAAATCGTTCAACACCTAAGCTCAAGTAAGCAGGAGAAATGTCATTGAGTTTCTCGCCAAATGACATGACACCACCGGCAGCATTGACCGATGCGACCAGTAAAATAATCAGCGCTAACATCATCACGACCGATTGTACCGCGTCAGTCCAGATGGAGGCCCGCAATCCGCCTGTAAGGCAATAAGACAAAATAAGCAGGGCACCAATGATTATGCCGACATTAAAATGCCAGCCAAACAGTACTTGTAATGCTTTGCCACCTGCACTGAATTGGGCAGCGGCATAGGTCGATAGAAAAATCAGTGATATAACGCCAATCACTGCCCTGAGTTTTTTGTAATCACCGCCGTGCCAACGACTGATGAGGTCGGCAAAGCTCAATGCATTGCTCTTTTCGGCTTGCTCGCGCACCCGGGCATGAACAAAGAAAAACGCCACTAAATCGCCAAATAAAAAACCGAAAATCAGCCAAATGGCCGACAGGCCATAGGTGTAGATGTAACCCATTAAGGCAATAAACATGTAACCGCTGTATTTGGTGGCAGCAGCGGACAACGCGGTAAGTAAAGGTGATACATCACGCCCAGCCATCAGGTAATCTATGTCGTTGGCTGATTGCTTGCGGGCAGACATAATGCCGACAAAAGTGAACAGGGCTAAAAAGACAATAAAGGCGAGAATTTCCATGGCGAATTGTATTGTTATTATTAAAAAGTGGCTCATGGTAAGGCGTGTTAGCCTCAATATCAATGCTTAGTGGGGATAAATAGCGCTATATAGGATGCTAAAAGTTGCCTGTTAAAGTGCTAATTAACTGCTGTAAGTAACTGAAATAAAAGCCGAATATAAATATCATATTTCCATCAGTATAATATCATATTGCTCAAATACTAACCGCTGTGTTTTGTGTGTATTATCTGCTCATTAATAGCAGCGTGCTTCATAAAAGAAGTCGCTTTGAGTAAGTCATAAGACAATAGGAAAACAGCATATGATATTGAAACGCTTGTCACAAACCGCATTAAAAGCCGCCGCAATCATAGGTGGCTTGTGTTTGTCTACCTCGTTAATGGCCGCGCCCAGTGTTAACGAAAAATCGGCCATTGGTATCAACCTTACTGGCATCAATTACTGGTCAACCCAATGGATGTTGATTGACGTGATGCGCCAAGCATCTAACGGCAGCGGCGAATTATGGGCAACCACCAAAGGTGGTTTGTTTAATACGGGCCATCAATCGGCGCTAGATTTAGATGTCAACGGCTGGCCCAAATCGCTTCCTTCGGGCACCAATGCCGATTTTGACGCCGTTAGTACCATCATTTATCTCGACAACAAAGCCTATCCGGTAGGCGAATATGTCGTGCTTTATGAAGGCGAAGGGCAACTGTCATACACAGGAGCCACTTTACTGCCAGAAAAGTCTAGCCCGGGCAGAGACGTAGTGCAGCTCAATGCTGATTCGGTATTCTTTTTAAAGATTAACCAAACTGACCCACAAGGTAACGGCAACTATTTACGCAATGTTCAAGTGATTGCACCGGGCGGTATTTGTGGCAACGAGCCAACGGCATTTGCCGAAGTCGCTGAGCAATGTGCCGACCCTGAACAGTTCAATACCCTCGAACAAATTCACAACCATCAGAATTTTCACCCGTTGTTCTTAAAAGACATGGGTAAATATCGCTCTTTACGTTTTATGCAGATGTTTGCAACCAACGGTTCAGAGCAATACCAATGGTCTGACCGTGCAACCTACGGTTATGCCAGTTGGGCATTAAATGCCGGTGCTCCAATAGAAGTTGCCATCGACATGGCCAACAAAGTTCAGGCCGAGCCATGGTTGAATATTCCTGCAAGAGTTGATGATGACTATATGCGTCAATACGCCAAGCTAGTTAAAAACACGCTTGATGCCAACTTAAACATTCACATCGAATTGGGTAATGAGGTGTGGAACAACAGTTATCCGTATATTTTTGACGCCAACTGGATGACAGCCGAAGGTGAAAAACTGTGGCCAGAAGCGCAGGCGCACCCGTTGACTTATCGCCTTAACTACTATGGCAAGCGCACCTCAGACATGTGTGAAATCTTCAAAGGTGAATTTGGCGAACAAGCCAACCGGGTAAAATGTGTGATGGGTGCCCAAGGTGGTAATGCGTGGATTGGTAACGAATCGTTGAGCTGTCCATTATGGGCGGCACAAAACAACGGTCGCGATTGCTCACACAACTTAGATTCTGTCGCTATTGGTCCTTACTTTGCGGGTTATTTGGTTGACGAAACCAATTTGCCCCATGTTAAGCAATGGGCAGATATGGGCGATGCCGGATTAGACAAATTGTTTGAAGAGATTAACACCGGGTTATTGCGTGATTTGACTTACGATTCAGCCAAGTTTGAATGGCAACAGGCTCCCGAGGGTGGCAGTTTGGCACAAACTCGCGTATTCATGGCCGACAACAAAGAACTTGCTGAGCTATATGGGCTTGAGTTGGTGGCGTACGAAGGTGGTCAACACCTGACATTTGCCGGAAACCTGACGGGCGACCGAGCATATATAAACGAAGAACTCTTCTTAAAAGGCAACCGCGACTCACGCATGGGCCAAGCATTCACTGACCACTTTACTGATTGGAAAAATGCCGGTGGCGGATTGTATATGGTATTTGAAAGTATTGGTGAGTGGGGGGCTTATGGTTCGTTTACCCTTAAAGAACATCAAATGCAGCCGTTGAGTGAAACGCCAAAACTGGCCGCCACCCTTGATTTTATCGACGCCAACCCATGCTGGTGGACAGGTTGTGACAGGGTCACAAATGCCTACGACATCGTGCAAATCGACGCATTACCACAAGCACCACAATTGGCGCAAATTGAACTGACATCTGACGTGATTATGGATGCATGGGGTGTTTCATTGGCTTGGTCAGCGGTTGAAGGCTCAGTTGATAGCTATCAAATCTTCCGCGATGGCAACTATGTTGGTCAAACTGCTGCCGGTATTACTGTGTTTAATAACTACTGGTTGTCGTTGCATCAAGATTACGTGTTTCAAGTCAAAGCAATGAATGTTGCAGGTGTGGTCATTGGCGAATCGAACTTGGTTACCACTATGGCGGGCGATTCGGTAGCACCGTCGATTCCGGTGAATATTACCGGCGTTGCTAATGATGGCAATGGATTTGATTTGAGCTGGCCTGAATCAACTGATGCTGGCGGGGTTGCATATTACCTCATTTACCGAAATGGTGCGCCATTGACCATTAGTACAACAGCGAGTTTTTCAGATTACTGGTTGCCCGAGGGTGATACCACTTATCAAATCTTTGCGCGAGACCATGTGGGCAATGTGTCGCAAGGGTCTGTAGTTGTTACGGTTACTAGGGTCTGTTGATCTTTGGAGTTAATTTTTGCAGCGAGTTGTTTGTTCTTTATACAAGGCAGAGGTGATGCAGTGTGGTTGTTCCACATAAATCAGCGATAACGCAGTAGAAAGGACAAACAAACGCTGCCCTTCGGGTTCGCTTCAAAGCACTTTACTCTTTGTTGCCCGTTATTCACTTATTCCCACAAGGATGTGGGTCATTAGGGTAACGCAGGAGCAGTTACCGAGATGACTAGGCATCATAACGGCCGCCGCGATTAAAGCGCTTTGAAATCGAACAAAATTTCAACTCGAAAGATAAACAGACCCTAAATAAAACGCCAGGGGTTGTCGCTAATGTGATTATTCTCAGAGATTGTAAGCCCAACCAAACCCGCAGGCGCACGTATGAAGTAGCTGGTTGGTTGAGCTAATAATCAAAAACAAAAAAGCTCGGTGTTGATTATTCAACACCGGGCTTTTTACTGAAAATCTGTTTTTAATGTTACTGGTTGATGGGCTAGCTTCTTTTTGGCGAATCGGGATCAACACCCTTAGAAAAATCAGGGTCTACACCTTCACCAATATCTGAGTCTAAAACACCAGATTTTACGTTTGTTTTTAGTTTGAAAGTGGTGCTTTTAGCTTCAGTTTTCGTGGTTTTAGCTTGATTGGTTGCGTTTTTTGTTTGAATAGTGGTGGTCATAATATGGTCCTGGGCATCAAGTGATGCGTTAAAAATCGACTAAAAAGCTTTTTAATCGAAAATAAATCTAATATCAGGTTTGTTCGTTATCAAAAGAATTGTCTTGGCGCATTTCTTGGTCTACACCGTCTTCATTGTTGAAGTACATTGTGCCTGCTTTTATGTTCGTTTTTAGCTTGAAAGTGGTGGTTTGAACGGTATTAGTTGAATGCATCTTAGGCTCCTGGATTTAGTTTAAATTCATTTAAAATGTCTTTGAAAGTAAGTCCGGGTTAACAAGAAATCATTAATTTCTGTTTACCTCTTTCGTAAAAGCTGTGGCTATTATGGCGATTACCTATGTTGTTTGCAATGCTTATTTGTATAAAATACAATCTAATTTGTTAATTCTATGTAAATCAGTGGTTTATATAAGGTTAATTTTAAGGCGGGATGAAATATTAGGCAAGATTTTCTGTCGTTTGATGTTTAAAAGGCTGTCTTCTATCAAAAAATAGCTTAAATCGTTGGTTTTGCCAGTCAATGGTATAAAAATATATCATCAGAGACACAATACACCCCAAAGGGGAAACTTGTTGGCGCTAATAATATACTCAATTGGTTGTTTTTGCTCAGTTTTTTATTGAATTGTTGTACCTGACACAAATGCAACCAAATTGGAGTGATGGTTAATATCTGCAAAAACCAAGCTTAAGCTGATATTTCATTATTAAGATACTTTGTAATCGAAAGAGGAATTAATAGGGGAGAGATTAGGTGTTAGCGCTGCTAATTTTATTCGCGTAAGTATTATTAATAAAGGGCAACAAAAAACCCGGGATTGATTGCTCAACACCGGGTCTTAGTTATTCGTATTATTTGCTTATCTCATTAGCTGCCTAATGGCGAATCTGGATCAACACCTTTAGAGAAATCTGGGTCTACGCCTTCGAAGAAATCAGGGTCAACACCACCGGCTTTTAGGTTTGTTTTAAGTTTAAAGGTGGTCGATTGTGTTTTAAAGGTCGTGGTTTTAGCTTGAGTAGTCGTGGTCATAATATTGGCCCTTTGCATCAAGTGATGCGATAAAAATCGATTAAAAGTTCTTCTATTAAGAAGTAAATCAAAAAGTTACTGCTGTGCTTTGCATAACGGTGTTGCGTTGTTGAATTAGCTGCCTAATGGCGAATCAGGATCAACACCCTTAGAGAAATCTGGGTCTACGCCTTCGAAGAAATCAGGGTCAACACCACCGGCTTTTAGGTTTGTTTTAAGTTTAAAGGTGGTCGTTTGTGTTTTAAAAGTCGTGGTTTTAGCTTGAATAGTCATGGTCATAATATTGGCCCTTTGCATCAAATGATGCGTTAAAGATTGATTAAAATGTACTAAATCTAATATTTGGTTTGCTCGTTATCAAAAGAAATGTCTTATTGCATTTCTTGGTCAACACGGTCTTCATTTTTGAAGTACATCACGTTGACTTTGATGTTCGTTGTTAGCTTGAAAGTAGTGATTTGTTTCTCTTCTTCCGTAAAAGCTGAGGCTATTATGTCGGGTACCTGTGTGGTTTGCAACGATTATTTGTTAAAATAACAAACTAATTTATTAATCTTATGTAAATCAATAGTTTATAAAGTGTTGATTTTAACATTTTGTGAGGTTTTACAATGACTTTGCTGTTGTTTGATGCATAAAAGGCGGGGTTTCATTAAAAAATAGCTTAAATTGTTAGTTTTGCAAGTTTACTGTATGAAAAATGTCACTAGTGACAAATTAACCTAAAAAAATCAACATATCGAATATTGATTTAAGTTATAACTGGTTGTTTTTACTTGTCTTTTTTGTGGTTTTCTGTACCTCCATAAAGTTTGGTGTCAATGGGTGAACAGCACTATATTTATACAGTCTGTTTTTAGGTTGTTATTTGGCCAAGGGGCAATGGCGTGTTTGAAAAAGGCGAATGAGGGGCGTTAAAGTTTATACATCACAAATTGATTTGCCGGGGAATACTTACGCAAGCAGGCCGTTGTTTCGAGCAGATGAAGGGATTTATGGCAATAACCCGCGTTTCACCTATACAGGTTTGAAGACGGGTTATTTCATTGAGATTTAATCATTCTACGCAAAGCTGGCAGTATGACTGGTTAACCATTCAATTGTGTTGTGATGGTCAACCAACTTGGGATCATAATAAGGGCGTAACTACAAAGTTGCCTTAACCTTACTAACCCAGCGCTTGATCTTACTTTCGAGCGTTGGCATTGGCAAAGAGCCATCAATTAACACCTGAGTATGAAACTGGCGCACGTCAAATTTGTTACCAAGGACTTTTTCGGCAAATTGGCGTAATTCGCGAATTTTGATTTGCCCCAGCTTGTATGACAAAGCTTGACCGGGCCACGCAATGTAACGCTCAACTTCGGCGGTGATGTCACTGGTTGCCATCGAAGAGTTATCTTGCATGTATTTTATCGCGCGTTCGCGACTCCAACCCATGGCGTGCATACCCGTATCTACAACCAAACGCATTGCTCTTAATTGCTCGTCAACTAAGCGGCCATACCACATGTATGGGTCGGTGAATAATCCCATTTCTTTGCCCAAGCTTTCGGCATATAAGGCCCAGCCTTCGGCATAAGCGTTGTAACCGCCAAACTTACGATAATCTGGCAAACCTTCAATTTCTTGCTGTAAAGCCAACTGAAAGTGATGACCCGGTGCTGCCTCGTGAATAGACAGGGTTTCCATAATAAACTTGGGTTGCGCTTTTAAATTGTGGGTATTGATGTAGAAAATGCCTGGGCGCGAACCATCAGGCGCCGGGCTTTGGTATGAAGCCCCGGCCGCAGAAGCCGCGCGGTATTTTTCTACCGCCCTTACTATATAAGGGGCTTTGGGTTTGATATCAAACAATTGTGGTACGCGTTCTTCAATGCGGGTCTTGATTTGGTTATACCCGTCAATCACTTGCTGTTCAGTCGAAAAATAAAACTGCTCGCTGTTTTCTAGGTGATCGAAAAAGGCAGGCATATCGCCATCAAAATTAACTTGTTCTTTGACCTTTTTCATTTCGCCTAAAATACGAGCGACCTCATCAAGGCCAATTTGGTGAATTTCTTTAGCATTCAAATCTAGCGTGGTATTGGTTTTGATGTTGTATTGATACCACTGTTCACCGTTGGGCAATTGGTTATAACCTATTGAGTCACGGGCGTGAGGAATATATTCTTGTTCAAGAAAATTGGCCATACGGTGGTAAACCGGGATCAGTTTATTGGCGATCATATGGCGGTAATCTTTGGTCAGCCGTGTTCGTTCACTACCTTGTATCGTTTGCGGCATATTGGTCACGGGCGTCCAAAAAATACTATCTGTTACATCGTCAACCACTTGTGCTGTGAGTTGGGGTAGTAGCTTTTTGGCAATGACTTTGGGCAAGGTAATGTTATTTTTCAATCCTTCGCGCATGGCTGCGATGGCGCTGTCCATCCAAACGACAAAACCGTCGGTGCGTGACATAAAGTTCTCAAAGTCGTCGACGGTTTTAAATGGTTGTGAGCTTTTGCCAGAACCCAGTCCGGCATAAAGGTTATGAAAGCCTGACATTTGATTTAGTGGCAACATATAGCTGGGGAAATGACTCCCCTGAACAGCCATTTCTCGGTCGAGTTTAAACAATTCGTAACTGAGCAGCGACTGTCCAGACAGTTTATTTACATCAATTTGACTAATTTTGGCCAGATATTTTTGCTCAAACGCCAGTGATTTGGCGCGAGATGATTCGCTGATAGGTGCTCTGAATTGGTCGTTAAACTCGTTACGGCCATTGTTGGTGCCGCTGATGGGGTTTAATTTCATACTTTCGTCGAAATACGCATCAACAATCTCACCGACTTGGCGTTGATCGGCGTTGGTTGTGCTGCTCGAAGGGCTTTCAATTAAGCTACAACCGGCGACTAAAACGGTCAACGACAAGGCTATCAAGGATTTTTTAAATATCATGCTAATAACGCTCTTACTATTAATGGCCGAATGGTAACGGAGACGCCCTTGGAGGTCTAGCTGCTTAGTTGTTTAATAGTGACGAAATGTGTCAGTGAACTTGTCTAACTGGCTTTAAATAGCCAACGCCTTCGTCGCCTTTGATTATAACCCTAACTTCGTTTAAGGCGTTTTTAGCACTGCTTTTTGCTTATGATTGCTCTTGTAGCCAAGTTATATCAAATTGAAAATGTCGTAACTTGATGATAAATATCATGTTTCTTTATAATGTCCAATAAGTACCAACATATGTCCAAAGCGTACTACCGCATTTATCCACCGTTAACGTAAAGTGGCCTCACTGATTGAACAGGTCAGCACAAATCTTTCGGGTAAACCGAATAACAAAAATATTTGATACATACACAAGGAAATAAAGATGAAATTGAATACTAAAGCGACCAAATTTGTTGCAGGCACATTATTGGCTGTTGTTGCTACCATGGGTGCTACTGGTGCCTTTGCTGGCCGTGCTTATGAGCTAGAATACACTTACTTTGATGCCAATGGCGGTTATGTTGGTACCAAATTGTTGTTGTGTAATGGCGGTTCTTACACTTCTGGCCAAGTGACTAGCAACTACAATGTTGTTAGTGTTAGCTGTGAAGACAACTTCTAATTATTGCAGTGATTTGGCTGTAATTTGATACATAAAGCAGGGGCAATCGCCTCTGTTTTCGTTTTTATTGACATCCCTCTAAATAACCCCCCGAAAGTTTACCTACTACTCTGAACATCTATCATCAAAATTTAGCGTTTTCTAACAGACGTTCACTTTGTTTTGGGCGTTAAGTATTGCTGCAATCAATTCGCACGGCACTTGCGGCTGTTCGGTGTTAATGATGTCTTGCATTAATGGGTTGTCAGATAAATATAGCCCCAGCAGGTTGGTTAGTTTGGCTATTGATGGCGGTATTTTAGTCAGCTTATTTGCGGTTAAATCTAGGTGTATAAGCTGCTTAAGGTTGTCTATGGATTGAGGTATAGCGGTTATATTGCACGAGATTAAAATCAGAAAATGCAAAGTGCTATTCTCTACAATCATATCAAAATCGATGGCTTCATGCGTGTTGATACAAAGGTGTGTTAATTCATTTTTATCGTTAAGTACATAGCAATTATCGGTGCCCGAAAACGCCTCTTCTCCAACTTTTTTTAATGCCTCTAACAATGCTTGCAAAACAATCGTCCTGAATTGGTCGTGTTACTCGGGTGCTCAAAAGCATAAATGGGGTTTGGGTGAATGTCTAGTAGGCGTGGTATTGGGTTTAGGGCTGTGTATGATCATGTTTTTTGTTCTTTTAGGCAATTTTCGTTGATTTTGATTGCATGTAAGTTTTTGAATTTAATTGGTATTTGTTTATAAGTCCAATAAGTGCCAACATATGTCTAAAGTGTGTTACCGCATATATTTATCGTTAACGTAAAGTGGCCTCACTGATTAAGTAAGTCAGTATTAATCGTTCGGGTAAACCGGATAGCAAAAATATACTAAACATATATACACAAGGAAATAACGATGAAATTGAATACTAAAGCCACTAAATTTATTGCGGGCACATTACTAGCTGTTGTTACTACCATGGGGGCTACTGGTGCATTTGCTGGTCGTGCTTATGAACTAGAGTACACTTATTATGATGCCAATGGCGGTTATGCTGGCACCAAATTATTGATGTGTAATGGCGGTTCTTACACCTCTGGTTCTGTGAC
>CALKGI010000235.1 GCA_938085045.1 uncultured Alteromonadaceae bacterium | reverse complement strand
AAGCTGTCATAACCAAAGTAGCTATGTTACGTAAAGAGGCTTGGTCTAGAGGGACGTTAGCTAATGGGGGCGAATCGATATTGTGGGTAGAAGTAGCGGGGTACTCTTTTCAAATCATTGAACAAAACACGCTAAGCGACTTTGCAAATAACCAAGTGAAAGCACGGCAATACAACAAAGCAGCAGCTCGCCAGGTGCTCATACGGTACTGCAGTTGGGACGACAACGTAGCAAACGAAGATAGAGAGTTAGCCGTATCTTATGGCACCATGATCTTGACACCTGAGATGTGCGTGGATGGGCTAGATACGCTGGAGTGTGTTCGAAATGGATTTCAATACGCCTTTGAAGCCGCAAACAAACAAGAATACAAAAAGGGAATATCACATGAACAAGGCAAAGATATCGCCAACGAACTGGTGAACAAAGACTATCACTTAGTACTACTTCCTATAGATGCCGAGCCCATGAACGTGAATCTCGATATCTACAAACGGGGATCAGGCACTGTCGTGTTTTTAGCCGTAGTTGTGCTTATTGTCATAATCCTAGCCTTTATAGCTTTGGTATGTCTGATATGGTGGCTGGCCACTTTAATATGGAAACCGCAATACAATAACATATGGTTAATTAACTCAACACACTCTACGGTGAATGTTAATGTTTGCTACCAATATAACTTAGTCTCTCAAGATCCTGACGTGGGCACACCTATACCGATGGGTATGGCTACTGGAATAGGGGACCAACTCATGATAGGAGATTTAGCGGTGAATGCAGATGTACCCGTGGCATCACAAATCGTATTTGCACTTGAAAACAAGGTTACATTCTTTAAAGGTTTAGGCTCAACTATTGAATTTAACAGGGAGCTTACCAAACCTACAGACGTTGGGACATGGACCCGATTTAACGGCGTATCAGACATACCATTTGCAAAAGACAATTCTGTATGGTGTTCATTTGACGAAACTGCAAGTTGTAAAAAACTGTTCAAAAAACATGAATTCAAACATAAGAAGCTCACTTACACAGCAGATAGTAAGGACGAACTCTTTACATGTACTGCTCGAATTTCAGCGCTTAGCGGAGGTAAAAACCAATCGTATGATACATTCTATAATCTCAAGCAAAAAGGTATAGGTTTTGACTAAGCCTGGCAGTGCACGATAGTTTACGCGTGCACCCTACAAAGCCACACCCCTAAGTATTAGGGGAGTGGCTTTAAACGCATCTAGAAATTCCCACTCAACCTCATACGAACAACCCAAGGTGAGTGTCTTGAATTGGCTTCACGGCCAATGATGTCGCCATTTCTGTCACCATCATAGAAGGTGCGTTCATTTTTCCAGGTGAAACCAAAAATGTCTTCTGTTTCTAATTTTAACGTCATGCCAAAAATATCTTTGTGTTCAACAAAAAACTTCTGCGCTTGCGGCCAACGATGGTTATTCGTTGATTTTTGAGCTAAGCGATACCGCATGCCACCACTGCGTTCTTCAACTTCTATGCCCCACGCGTAAGCGGTTTGTGGCACATCGTGGCGGAATTTAACTCTATAGTGCACGGCGTTATGGCCATTTTGTCTGTACTCGCGCTCTACACCTGTCACCGGGTCGATGATTGTACTTTCATGAAATTCAGTAACTAAATCGAGTTTTGCGCCGTCAATACCAAATTTATCTAAGGCTATGGTTGAAGAAAAGTCGATGCCTTTGCGAGTCAGTTTATCAATGTTACCTCTGCCCTCAGTACCATCACCAAAGGGCACAAACGCTATAAAATCATCAACTTGTTCTGCAAACACGGTGACTTTAAATACGTCTGATTTCGAAAAATTTTGCTCATAAGCCAGTTCTGCGCGCCAAGTTTGGTCGGGCACTAGTTGTGTATTACCGCCGTTTCCTGTGCCTTCATTGATGTTTATAGAAGTCGCAAAATCGTTAAATCTAAGCTGCCCAACTGAACGTTCAATTCGCGTGCGCAATGTCGACCTTTCAGACAAAGCACCACTTAATGCAACAAAACCTTTAAAACGGTTAAAAGACTCTGAACGAAACGGTGTATCAACACCATCGACACTTAGCTTAGAATATTCAGTGGCCAATAAAGACTGCACCGACCAATTGTCATCAAGCGGCATTGAATATTGCACACTAAGCTCGGCGCGGTCTTCATCAACGTTTACATCACTGCCTGTTACGTCTAATTGTTCAAACCCGCTGCCTGTATTTTCAGAAAAAATCGCAGTTGTTTTTGAACTGTTCTTCACGCCTTCTAGCGCAATTTCCATGGTATGGGTATCCAAAGGCTCGAAGGTATACAGCGTACGAATAACACTTTCAGTTTTGATAGGGTTTGATCTTGAGCGAAATGCATAAGACTCATCTTCAACCGGACTATCATTGAAAAAGTTATCGCCAACTCGCTCTGAATAACGCCTCAAAGCAATTGTCTTTAAGGTACCGCCAGCTATTGGTGTTGAATAGTCACCACTGACTTCATAATTATCATTGTCGCCTTTAGAGCTGAAATAAACGTCGTTAACCAAATTGCCAAACTCATTATCGCTGCCTGACTGAACAGGTTGATATCTCGCAGACGTTTCGTAAAAAACAGTCTTGTTGTTCGATTTAGACAGGTTAAGATTCGCAACTTGTCCATCACTTCCTTCCCACGACAGCCCCAAGTTCAGGTTCAGTCCTTTATTTTTAAATTTTGAATATTCATCGCGAACTTCCCAAAGCGCGTTTTGGTCATCGAAAGCCTCTTCGCCGCCCCATTGCGGAAATGCGTTTTCAAAACTACGAACACTGGCCGAATAACCGATATTATCCGACTTACCACTAACAGATGCATCGTATATCCCTGTTGTGGTGCCTCTTTCAAGCGTGTGGACATTGGCATTCCAAGAGCCATTCATTTCATTGGCTTCTTGATAAATAACGTTAACAATTTGCCCAGATTGACCTGACAGTTCGGTAGAACCTTGGGTTAGAATTTCGATAGATTTTATATTTTCAGCAGGAATTCGCGAGAGCAATTCAAGTGGTCCACTATCTTTAGTACTCACCCGTTTGCCATTCAATAACAAATTACCTGACCCTTGTCCCAATCCACGTACATTTGCCTGACCGTTGCCAGAATTATTGGTTCCGGCGAGTTTGAAACCCGGAATTTGCAAAACCATATCGGTTGCCGTTTGCGGGGCGTAACGCGTAAAAAACTTAGGTTGATAGATCACTTTGTCATCTATCGTCGACACCATCGCTAACCCTTCAGCGCCTGCATTAAAAACTGACATAGAAGATAAAATGGCTGTACAGAGTAATGTTCTTGTAAATGCTGTTTTAGAAAGTTTCACGTTGCTTCACCGTTGAATTGAGACAACGAAATTCTAAGGCAGTAAAGAACAAAAAATTAGACACATTTATGTAAAACGTGTGGTCTTGCGCATACAAAAGTTTTACATTCGAATTTGTAACAAAATAAGATTGCTTAGGGGGAACTTGAGGTGACCTAATATTCAGCTTTGCTCGCCATGGTATTTCTAATTGATTACAATGGTGCCAATTTTGGTAAAGTCAGAAGGTTTTTATGTCATTCCCTCCTTGTCCTGGATGTCAGTCTGTTTATGTTTATCAAGATCAAGCAAACCTTGTATGCCCAGAGTGTGCTTACGAGTGGAACCCCGAAGAAAAGGCCCAAGAGGCACTAATTAAAGTCAAAGATGCCAATGGCGCGCTTTTGTGTGATGGCGACAAAGTGACGGTAATTAAAGATTTGAAAATCAAAGGCAGCTCACAAGTGATTAAAATAGGCACCAAGGCTGTCGTGAGACGAATCAAAGACGCCAAAGATCACCAACTAGATTGCAAAGTTGATGGAGTAGGTGAAATGATGGTGACTGCTCAATTTGTCAAAAAGGCCTAAACCGTAAACCGTCAAAAACCTTAACCTACCAGAGCGATAAACCAAAATCATGGCAAGAGAAATATTAAGTTTGAAGGTAAAGCGAAAAAAAGTCGCCGAACCAGCAAAAGAAGTGGTCAAGAATGTTGTTGATGTTGATCCACAAAAACGCTTTGCAAATGGCGTAGCCATCAACCCTCATCAGTTGATTCGCCTAGAAGCAGGCTCTAAAGAACTGACCACCCGAGCGATTGATTTGTTTTCGCCAGTAGGGAAGGGCCAGCGAGGGTTGATTGTTGCTCCGCCGGGTTCTGGAAAAACCACCATACTAAAACACATCTGCCAAGCGGTTGGGGCAGCTAATCCCGAGATAAAGCTTTATGCATTACTCATTGATGAGCGCCCAGAAGAAGTGACAGACTTTAAACGTAGCGTGCCGGCGCAAGTTCATGCCTCATCCACCGATGATACCTACGACCATCACGTACGAATAGCCAATAACCTGCTTAATATCGCTCGCAAGGAAGCTGGCGAAGGTCACGATGTAATGATAGTCATTGATTCTCTCACCAGACTTTCGCGCGTATATAATGCAAAGCAAAAGAGCAGCGGTCGAACCATGTCGGGCGGAATGGACGCCAGAGCAATGGAAATACCTCGTAAACTCTTGGGCGCAGCCAGAAAAATAGAAAATGGCGGGTCGCTTACCATACTAGCAACCGTGCTTGTTGATACCGGCAGCCGGATGGATCAGGTGATATTTGAAGAGTTCAAGGGCACGGGTAATATGGAGATCGTATTATCACGCGAGGCGGCCAATCAACGGATTTTCCCCGCGTTAGATATTGCCAAAAGTAGCACGCGCCGTGAAGAGCTTCTTTTTACTAAGAAGGATATCCAAAGCGTAAGAGGTTTACGAAGGGCACTGACTAGCCTTAAACCAGCAGAGGGGGCCAGAAAATTGGTTGAGTTACTTGAAGAGTATCCGACGAACGCCGAGCTGTTGAACCGTTAAGGGTAAAAAGCGGCATTACTAAAGGCTTATTTAGCCCAATTCTCATAAATTCGCGCTCAAAACATGTTTTAAGAGGTTTGGTTTACTGCAAATCAGTATGTTTGGTCTTTTTTAAAGATGAGACTAATCATGAAAAGTATCAGTGAGACAAACTTATTTATAATATCAACAACCCTCGCCTTGATGACGTCTTTGGTTCTAACGCTATTTTTTAACTTCAGTAGCACTAACTCATTGATAGTGGTGCATGTTGTTTTAGGTGGCCTTGCATTTATTGACTATGCGGTTATATCAAATTGGCAAGACCGCAGTAGAGTCAAATTCACAACTTGAGCTGGGATTACGCAGCATGACTGAATATGCATCTATGCCTAAAACAGACAGCACAATATCCAAGGAGTGCAGTGGTTTTAGATTGGCTCAATTGAGGTTTTTGATTGACGATTATTGTTTGAACGTTTCACAACGCATCAAGTTTATCTTCGATTTTACGCAGCGATCGTAAAAACAATCCAAGCCCACCGACAGACAACACCAAGATGGTGATTAATTCAAATGCGGTCATTGTTCGCATTGAAAAATGAATAGAGCTGATAACACCAAACACCAAAGCTGTAACCGCTCCTGTGGCCAGTATCCAGCCAAAGTAATTGCGAGCATTATAAAAAATCATACCAACACCGATAATAAACGGCATCATCACCATGCCTGAGGTGATGCCATATTGGCTACCCAGAGCCTGTAAATTAAATTGTGTAACTGCTTATTTATAGTACCCTGTTAGGGACTCTAGGATAGGCAGAATATGAATAGAAAAGAATTAGAAGCGTTTG
>CALKGI010000234.1 GCA_938085045.1 uncultured Alteromonadaceae bacterium | reverse complement strand
ATACCAACTCCATTAATTAACTGGTCATTTTGCTGGCTAAAATAAGCATTAGCTTCGTTATTAATCTTGCCATTAGAGTGACTAGTGGCGGCGATTAATGCCTTGCTACTGCTTATTTTCGCTGCCCAAAATCAGACCAGTAAATTAATGTCATTGGTATAACTGAGAAAACTTTGATAGCAACTTACAATTTGATCTCCAACCAAACCAAGCGATGATCAGAAGATGCTTTGCGATCAGCGACCAATCTATGAAGTTCACTGTCTGATGTTGGCCAAAATACGCTGCCATCAAGCACTTTAATGTTCACCGAAGGCAAAACGTAATCAACCCGCATTCCCCACGCAGAGGTATGTTCTTTACTGTGAAAGTTATCAGGTTTGTTCTGTCTGCCGCCCTCGCTTTGTGGCGTAAAAGCGTTATTCACCCATGGTGATGCTAGCAAGTTACCAATGCCTTCTTTACGCGCATTACCGCCATTGATCGCTGCATTCTGGTCACCCAAAAGAACAAACCGACTGTTGTTACTTAACCCGCCCTTTTCACCTTTGTCATCAACAATATAGCCTCCAGCGCCGGGGGTAATATAATCTGTCCACAGGCGGATTTCATCGTGGTTACGAGCACCGTTTCTGTCTTCTTCACCATCAAACACTGGCGGTACCGGATGGCTGGCTAACACATGCAAAACTTTACCATTGACCAGCACCGGCACATCCCAATGAGATTTAGAGGATAAACGCAATGACTGCCATTCTTGGTCGCTATACCAAGGTTCTCCAGTTTTGGGATAAAACGGTTTAATGGCATCTGGCATATCGGCTCTTAAAAAGCGCTGAAAAGTCCTAACACCATCCGTTTGAATGGGATATTTAGACAATATCATCATTCCATAATGGCCATGAAAAAAACCAAACCCCTGTGCATCAGCCTTAAAACGTTCTTTAGTGCCGTTGTTGTCTAAATCAAATTCGGTTGGTAGGCCAGTATTAACAGGTGCGTAATAAAAATAGGGGTAATCAATGGCTGTAACGCCATTTTGCGAAATGTTGAGGTAGTTTTTAATAAACGCCTTAACTCCCTGCTCCTTTGACTCGATATAGTCAAATTCGTTGAGCAACACAATATCAGGCCTAGTGCGCTGTAATATTTCGGCGATATTTTTGATTTGTTTATTATCACCGTTTTTCAACAACTGTTTGAGTACACCTGCGCCGGCTTTTAATGCGTCACCTTTGACATAATTGGTCGCTTCCATGCTGACGTTAAAGGTGGCTATTTTTAGCGTGGTGTTAGTTGTTGAAGTCGTTTTTTGAGTCGATTGGCAGCTGCACAACAAAAAGGTGCAGCATAATATCATCAAGGTTTTGAGCATTTTAATTCCATATTTTGATCATTTGTTACGTACAGTAAAAACGAAAAGAGGCGACCACGTTGGCCGCCCCTGTAACTATATTTTAAATTACTCGCAATTTAAAACTTGTATTTAACCCCCACACGCATTTCCCATTGCGACGCTGAATCTGAGCGACTTTGCGGTGTTGGCAAGGTATAACGGTCATAAGAATACTGGCCATCATCGGTAATGTGCGCTTCGACTGCACCTTGCAATTGGTTACCCTGCTTCATGATACCCCAATCGTCTTTGATGAAGTTACCCACATTTTCAAGAACAAAAAATGCGCTGGCTTTGTGGCCTTCACTAAAGCCCATAAATTCTTGTTCTACGCGAATGTCAAACTTAACCCACCAGTCACTGTCTAACGAGTTACGAGGCATGATTTGGCCGCGATAGTCTTCAAGTCCTTCGGATGCAATAAAGTCGTTGAAGGCACCCACGTTGAATCCATCAGCATAAACGACCTTAGGGTCGTTGAGCAACGGAACATAAAGCAGTTGACGGTCAGCATCATTAAAACCTAATCCCCTAGTGCCACTGGTAAAGCTGTAACCGTATGGACGACCTTCATTGGCCTGACCAAACAAGTTGATTTTGGTCTCATAACCTTCCATAAACTCATGGGTATAAGCCAAGTTCAAAGTGAAACGATGCGGAATTTCATAGTTTGACCGAGACAGTTGTGGATTCTCAGGATCTGACACCGCAATATTGTGGTAGTTAGAAAATGCCACTGAACTGGTCATTGGATGAACATCCAATGCCTCAGAAAACGCGTAAGAAGCAGAGAACTTAAAACCGTTATCAAAAGTTTTGTTAACACCAAAACTCACAACGGTTGATTCAGCATCACGACCTTTCACATTGGTCAATAAATAGTCGCTATTACGACTATGGTTGATACTGTCATAAATCGGACGGCCGTCTGGTGCAGTGGCAACCTGTCCATCAGCGAGATTTTTAATCACCGCAGAATCGTTTTTGTGGCTCACCAATAAGTCGGCGGTCACCACATAATCATCATCGGTTGTATAAGTTAATCCCAATGCATATTTCCATTCTGAGGGGATTTCAAAATTAGGATCAGTAACATTGGTGCTAGAATCGGCGGTACCGCTGCCTACGCTGTCATACAACGATTGTGGAATGTCATAACCCGGCAGCCCAGAGCCATTAAATGGCACGGCGTCAGGTCCCAAAATCTGCATGTTCTTTTGGTTAATTTGAATATTACTGATGCCATCGTTCGAGTAGCTGTTTGAGATCCACACATTGGGGTTACCGCCAGAGTACAAGCCAAAACCACCGCGAACTTCAAGACTATCGGTCGCCGCCCAATTGAAACCTAAACGCGGTTGCAACAAGTCTTTGCCATCGAGGTTTTGCTGATTAGAAAAACCATAACGGTCAACAAAATTTTGATTAAGTCTTGGCGTGTCATCACTGCTATACCAGTCATAACGCAAACCAACAATCAAAGTGACGTCGTGGTCGAGAAATTCATACTCATCTTGAACATACGCGGTATTGGATTCATAACCAAAAGTACCAGCCGCATCATTGGGGTTTTGCGATGTGGCATTACCGTAGTAAACCCGCGCCACACCATTTTCAAAATCGTCCATTGAGCTAAAACGATATTCACCCTGTGAGTGTTGAACGAACAGGTTAAATACATCAAGTTCTTCACGCTCAAAGCCAAAGCTCAATTGATGGTCTTCAAAGTAATACGTGCCCGCCAATTTCATTGACAGGGTTTCGTAGTTTAGTTTGTTAGACTGACGAGAATCATCCGGTCCTAAATAAACATCTACATCACCGGTATCAACTCTAAATTCGCCAAATCCACTGGCCTGATCAATAGAAATCTGACGGTTATCTAGTTCAGATTTGCCAATTCTCAATTCAGTTGTGAAATCGTCTGTCCAATCAGAATAAACCGACGCAACCGCCGACTTAAGTTCCGAGCCACGAGTGTAGAAGTGATTAGACAGTGAAATACGCGTTGAACCCTGATCTGATTGGGCTAAGGTAATACCATCATTGTAGTTATAAACAAAGCTAGCTCGATGGTTATCGTTAATGTTCCAGTCAACTTTAACCAACAGCTTTTCATCATCAACAGGCAAACTAGGAACCAATGAACCCGGGTCATAGTTATATTTGTCTTTGCTGATTTGAATGATTTGGTCGATGGTTGATTGTGAAATACGGTCATTGGTCAACGGGCTGTACTGGAATATTTGCGATCCTTCGAGTTCTTCATAAGCGACAAAGAAATGTAAGGTATCTTTAATGATGGGAAAGCCTACATTAAAACCATAGCGTTTTTCGGTGTAGCTGCCCAGCGGCACATCATCGCCTTCGAGGATATCAGCTTTCATTGAATCGCTGGTGTAATCGAAAAACGTGCTACCCGTGATTTCGTTGCCGCCAGACTTAGTGACCGCGTTGATATTACAAGCCGTAAATCCACCATATTGCACGTCAAACGGGGCCAATTCGACCACTACCTGATCGATGGCATCGAAAGAGAAAGGAATGCGCTCTGTCGGATAACCGTTGCCGTTGAGACCGAAATTATCGTTCATTCGTACGCCGTCAACAGTCAAGCTGTTGTATCGCGGGTTACCGCCAGCGCATTGAATAGCATTACCTGCGCCTTCGTTAATGTAAACTCGGGGGTCTACCCTAACCAAATCTTTAATATCACGCGTTACTGACGGCGCAGTTTCAAGATCGGATAAATCAAAGTTGGTTGATGGGCTGGTACTGCCATAGTTGGCGTTGAAAATCTGACCTGAGACAGCAATACGTTCTACCGTCTGCTCAGATTTTAGTGACAAGTCAAGCTGATAGGTTTCACCGAGTGACAAATACACATTATTGACCGTTTGGTCAGCAAACGTGTTCGAATCGACAACAACGGTATATGGGCCGCCAACACGCAGACCTTTTGCTGAAAAGACCCCATAACTATTAACTGTAGCCTTTTTACTTGTGCCTGATGGCACATGTGTAATGGTAACGACAGTACCTGCTGCCGGATTCTTTTGGGGGCCCGTGATGTGGCCTTTAATTGACGAAGAGGTAGTATTTGCCGCAGCATGGCCTGAGAGTCCCAGACCTAATGCCAATGCCGAGGCGACAAGTGACAGTCGAAGCGTTTTCATGTTGTGTTTCCCTAGTTCTTGATGTCTTTTATAAGGTGGTTGTAACTGCTTTTGCTTTATGGAGCTTTAGCTATGCTTGTTTTTTTTATCTTACTTGGGGCCTTAACGATTGAATTAACCCGCGGACCCTTTTATCTTGCGATAAGTCTAGACCCAAAACTTTAAAAACGCGTAAAAATAATAGGGGAATTTGGCTAAATCCTGCCTAAGGATAGCATTTGCGGTAATCAACAGGGATTAACATCGTGAAAAAATCTGACCAATCAATCAGGATTACCTGATAAAGTACATATTGATAAACTACTGATATTTCTAGGCTAATAAAGTTAGATTGACCAAGTAATATTGACTAATTCGTCAGGAAACATTAGTTTAAGGAACGTTTTAGATTAATAGTTGTCCACTGCCCGTAGCATTTGATTGCAAAATTTAGCATAATACCCCACTTTTATTTTCTGCTGGTCTTATTGTGGCTCAACATAATACAACGGTAATCGCCATCGCTGGTGCGTCGGCATCGGGCAAAACGCTGTTTGCCGATACCATATATAAAGAATTGATTGAAGAAAACGCACTCGGTGAGGGCGATATTGCATTCATTTCTGAAGACTCTTATTACCGCGATCAGTCGAGCATGAGTGTTGAAGAACGAATTGCGACCAATTATGACCATCCGGATGCATTTGAGCATCAATTGATGGTTGATCACATCAATACGCTAAAATCGGGTCAATCAGTTGAATTGCCGATTTATTCGTATACCGAGCACACTCGCACCAATCAAACCCGGCAAATAAAACCTTCTCGTATCATCTTAATCGAAGGGATCATGTTATTGACCGATCCACAATTGAGAAGTTTATTTGATATACAAGTCTTTATGGACACACCGCTAGATATTTGCCTGATCCGCCGGATCAGCAGAGACATGCAAGAGCGCGGACGTACTTTTGATTCAATTATCACTCAGTATGAAAAAACCGTACGACCGATGTATTTTGAATTCATCGAACGCTCTCGCCAGTTGGCAGATATTGTGGTGACAAAAGGCGGCAAAAACCGCGCAGCCATCGACGTGATAAAAGCAAAAATAAAGTCGTTGTTAAGCTAGCCAACATCTACAAGTGGATGATATTGGCCACTTGTTACTTGAGAATCGATATTTCGGCGATAGCGGCGCCAAATTAATAATTAAAATCAACAAATCGTAAAACAATAAGCAGGTAAACAATGGGTTCAGTATCTTGGATAAGTTTAGTCGGCATGGCCATTTTAGTGGGTATTGCTTGGAGTCTGTCGAATCATCGCAGTAACATTAACTGGCGCACCGTAGGCGGTGCATTAGCATTGCAAGTTGGACTAGGCGCTTTTGTGCTGTATTTGCCATTTGGTAAAGACGTATTGCTGTCGGTTTCTGATTATGTCTCTCAGGTGATTGTCTACGCCGATTCCGGTATCCAATTTTTGTTTGGTGGAAAACATGCCGACAAGAATAATGGTTTTATCTTCGCCATCCATGTATTGCCTGTCATCATCTTTTTCTCTGCGTTGATTGCCGTTTTGTATTATCTGGGCGTAATGAACCTCATTATCAACTTTCTTGGTGGAGCGCTGCAAAAAGTTCTCGGCACCAGCCGCACTGAGTCACTGTCGGCAACAGCTAACATCTTTGTTGGTCAAACCGAAGCACCCTTAGTCGTTAAACCTTACATCCCCACCATGACCCAATCAGAGCTTTTTGCCATCATGGTAGGCGGCCTGGCATCGGTAGCTGGTTCGATTCTCATCGGGTACGCCAGCATTGGTGTCGAAATGAAATATTTGATTGCCGCCAGCTTTATGGCTGCACCGGGTGGTTTATTGATGGCCAAGTTAATCGTCCCCGAAACTGAAAAGGTCAGAACAGACCTAAAAGAGATTGAAGCTGCACAAGACCAGCCAGCCAATGTTATCGATGCAGCCGCCTCAGGCGCTTCAAACGGAATGCAATTGGCATTAAATGTTGGTGCAATGTTATTGGCCTTTGTTGCCTTAATAGCCATGTTAAACGGCATCTTTGGCTGGGTTGGCGGCATGTTTGGTTACCCAGAGTTGTCGATTCAATTGTTGTTAGGTCACATCTTTCAACCCTTAGCCTTTGTCTTGGGCGTGCCTTGGGCTGAATCAAACCTTGCGGGCAGCTTCATCGGCCAAAAAATGGTAATAAACGAGTTTGTTGCTTATTTTGACTTTATGAGTAAAAAAGAGGTGTTATCTGCCCAATCGCAAGCAATCATTACCTTTGCTTTATGTGGTTTTGCCAACTTCTCTTCAATTGCCATATTGCTTGGTGGCATTGGTGGCATGGCCCCGGGTCGTCGTAAAGACATCGCCCGAATGGGTTTAAAAGCCATGCTGGCAGCATCGCTGGCCAATTTCATGAGTGCCGCGATTGCCGGCTTCTTTATCTCACTCTCTTTATTATAGGAATTGTCTTTCAATGCCATTAACCCAGATCCCCACTTTAGATATCACGCAATTTGAAAGCGACAAGGCAACCTTTGTCAAAAACGTTGGCCAATCGTACAAACAGTTCGGATTTTGTGGATTCAGCAATCATGGTGTCAGCGATGAACTGGTGCAAAAAACTTTTGACGTCACCAAGGCGTTTTTTGCTTTGCCTTGTGAGGTCAAACGTCAGTATTTTATAGAAAAACAAGGCGGTGCTCGCGGTTATACAGCCAAAGGCATCGAAAAAGCCAAAGACAGCGACCATGTTGATTTAAAAGAGTTTTGGCATGTTGGCCGCGAAATAGATGGTCCTGCCCCTCATGACTGTTTATTTGCTAACGTATGGCCAAAAGAAGTAGAAGAATTCAAAGCGGTAACCTTAGAAGTCTATAATGCGCTCGAAGCCTTAGGTAACACAGTGTTGCGTGCATTGGCCTTGGTCATTGGCCAGTCTGAAGATTACTTTGTCACCAATACTGACCACGGCAATTCAGTGCTTCGCTTAATTCATTATCCGCCAATTGAAGACACTTCAACCCAGTCTATCCGGGCCGGACAACATGAAGATATTAACCTCATTACCCTGCTGGTTGGCTCTCATGAGGCAGGCCTTGAAATAATGACCAAACAAGGCACTTGGTTACCTGTCACTATGCTGCCGGGGGCCATTGTGGTCAACATCGGCGACATGTTGCAACGCTTAACCAATAACGTTTTGCCCTCAACCACGCACAGGGTAGTTAACCCGCAATGTGAATTGCATCAAAGCCCGCGTTATTCTATGCCGTTCTTTTTACATCCAAACCCAGAATTCTTAATTGAAACTCTGGGCACCTGCATCAGTGAACAAAACCCCAATCAATACGAAACACCAATTTCGTCTAATGATTATTTAACACAACGACTGACTGAAATAGGTTTGCTGGGGTAATAGCAAAGCCAACCCTTTATGGGCATTTTACAAATTAAAATGCCCATCACTTAATTGATTAGATTTGAGTTGTTCAGGTTTGATTCAGCGCCAATGGGTTTAAATGGCGTCAAATCAAAGCGAAGGTGAAAACCATGAGCACAATCTCAGTCAACAACATACTTAAAACTCTATTACTTTGCGCCACCGTGCTTATACCCCAAGCTTTGGCCTCGCAAACAGTCGTAGTAACCGAAACTACCCCCACTCAAATAACAGCCAAAACTAAAATTGCAGTTAAGCCAAATGCAGAGGCTAAAACGGCCAAATCAGTATCTAAAGTGCTGAGTCAATCCGCCAATTCAGCCAACAAGAGTGGTATCGAACACAAAGGTCTCATTCCTAAAGCATTAGAAAAGCAATCAGCTAAAAAGCGCTCTGCAAATACGCAAGTAAACCCGGCCAACAAAACTGCCAGCAACCATGATGTATGGTTCTATTCGGTTGACATCTCTTTGTTTGATGACCCCAACCATAATGGCTACTTCAACCACATGGTAATTGACTTTGACGCCGACACTCACTTTGATCATATGGATGTCTACGCCGTCTTAAGCCTTACCGACCCTAACGGTATCATCACAGAGTATTACGTCACTGATAATTTTGACCTATATGGCGAGTCAACCAGCGACACCCATCAGGTAGACACCATTTTAACCACTAATTGGATGGCTGATGGATATGACTTATCGATTGAATTGTTTGATGCTTATGACCATCAATCTGTCGCCTATGTCGACAAGTACGATGCACCACAAATGGGCTATTTGACCTTAGAAAGCGTCGACTATGAATACAGTGCTGAACAATATCTAACCCTATTCTCTACCAGCACCTGGCTTGAGACTGACAGCGATGGCGATGGTTTTTATCATGAGTTCAATATCGACCTAGATATCGACGTAAACTACGGCTCAAAAGATGTTTATGCCGAGTTATACATCAGCGACGACAACTACAATTGGCAACCGCTTTACACCAGTGACCACTTCATTGTGAATGAAAATGATGCCACCGACAAAAAACACTGGGAATTTGAGTTGCTTAGTGGTCATGCACCGGGGACTTACTACGTAAAAGTACTGATAGTCGATGCAAATAGTCACCACACCATGATGGAATTGTTACCTGAACATCACGACTCACTATATGCTTTGCCGCTTGAAGACTTCAGTTATGAAATCATTCCTACGCCGGTGCCAACCAGCACCAGAACTACATCAACTGTTGAAAGCAGTGGCGGCAACATGGGTGGGCCTGTGGTATTACTGGCTATGGTATTGCTAGCTTGGGCACGCAGAGCACGTATAACAAGAAAATAAACTTAACCCGGGGGCGTTCAAGCCCCCAAATCATGCCACTTATTAACCGCTCACCATGCAGCTTCTTACATTTATGCTAAGCTTGATTCATCCCATATCCTAACCTTCTAGCGTCCCATAACTTTGCTAAATTCTAAAGAAAATCAAATAGATAAGACAGTAGGGTCTGAACATAGACAAAAACTTATCCACGCCGGAAAGCTCCATGCAATCCATTGGCTCGTCATAGTCTTGTCATTGTTGCTAACCACAGGTGCTTGGTATTTTTCCAAAGAACAGCTGCATGAGAAAATTCAAGGGCAATTTGAGCGTGAGGCCGACCAAACCATAGAGTTAGTAAAAGAGCGAATGGAGCTATATGAAAACGCACTTTGGGGCGGCGTGTCGATGATTGACATGAACAAAGGCGAAATCAACGACAAACAATGGCTTGCTTATGCCAATAGCTTGCAAATCGTCAAAACCTACCCAGGCATCAATGGTATCGGGGTCATATTCAACGTACAAAAAGAACAGATGCCCGCCTACATGGCCAAAGAAACCAGCAGCAGGCCCGGATATAAACTTCACCCAGAGCATAATGAAGCCGAGTACTGGCCCATTACCTACATAGAGCCTGCCAGCACCAATACCAAAGCCATTGGTCTTGATATGGCGTTTGAAACCAATCGTTACAGCTCCATCAAAAAAGCCAGAGACAGCGGTGAAGCGCAAATGACAGGCCCTATCACGCTGGTTCAGGATGATAAGAAAACCCCCGGGTTCTTGTTTTACGCCCCATTTTATAAAAATGGCCAAAAACCTCAGGATATCGACGCACGCCGTAACACTATTGTCGGCGTCACCTATGCACCCTTTATCATGGAAAAACTAATGCAAGGTACGCTGGCCCAACAAAATAGGCATGTCAGTGTTAAAATCAGCGATGAGAATACCTTGTTGTATGAAGATGGCAGTAACCTCAAGCACAAACCTATGTTCAGCAAAAGCGTCCCGGTGCCGCTATATGGCCGAAATTGGTCCTTTGAAATTTGGTCAAATGTCGACTTCAACAAAGCATCTGCTAACACTCAACCTTATATTATTTTATTTGGCGGTATTGTCATCGACGCCTTGTTACTAGCACTTTTTCTGTTCCTTACCCGAGCTAACCGACTGGCATTATTTTATGCCGATGAAATGACTCGCGAGTTAAAAGATAAAACGGTTGATTTACAACGCTCTAACCACGACCTTGAACAATTTTCGTATGTTGCCTCACATGATTTAAAATCACCGCTACGGGGCATCAGTCAATTGGTCACTTGGATTGGTGAAGACATTGATGACAAAGAAGCCACCGACGAACACCTTGAATTGATGGCTAGCCGAATACTGCGAATGGAAAACCTACTTGATGACCTACTGGCCTATGCCCGAGTTGGACGCGGCGATGAACAATTTAGGAAAATAGACAGCAAACAACAATTACTTTTCCTCTACGACATGGTATCTGCGCCCAGTAAGTTTGAATTGCAACTTAAAGGCGAATTCCCAACATTTAACACGCTTAATGCGCCCTTTGAACAGGTTTTTCGCAACTTGTTCAGTAACGCCATCAAACATCATGATAAAAGCTCAGGTATCATCACAGTAACCGTCACTGACGCCGACCCACACTATTGTTTTAAAGTATCCGATGACGGACCCGGAATAGATGGTGCTTACCACGACAAAATTTTCGACTTATTCCAAACCTTAAAACCTCGTGATGAAGTAGAAGGCAGTGGCATGGGGTTGGCGATAATCAAAAAGATAATGAGCCACCATGGTGGGCGCATTGAAGTTCAATCCGAAGATGGCAAAGGTGCTTGTTTCAGTGTTTACTGGCCAAAAATCATCATTCAAGTCAACGAGGAAAAGTAAGCATTGAATCAAAATAGGCTCAATATTCTACTAATAGATGATGACAAATTGGACCGTACCGCTGTCTTACGTCAGCTTTCAAAGTCCGTTATAAGTCATGAAATAACCATTGCCGAGACTGGCGAAAAAGGCTTAGCCAAACTCAAAGAATTCAGCTTTGATGTGGTACTGCTTGATTATCGCCTTGCCAACATGACAGGTCTAGAAGTACTGGCCATTATGAATAAAGAAAACCTATTAAACATGCCTGTATTGATGTTAAGTGGTATGGACGACGAAGCACTGATGCTTAAGTGCCTTGAACACGGCGCTCAAGATTTTCTGATCAAAAGCGAAATCAATGAAAAGTTTTTACTGCGCGCCATCCGTTATGCGAAAGAGCGCAGAACCCTGCAACAACAATTACTGACATTGGCCAAGTATGATTCGTTAACAGGCCTAGCCAATCGTGAACTGTTCATTGACCACCTAGTATCCACTTTGTCTAATGCTCATCGGCGCAACGAAATGCTAGCGGTGATGTTTATTGATTTAGATAACTTTAAACAAATCAACGACACCATGGGCCATGCAACAGGTGACCAATTGTTGATTAGTGTCAGCAACCGACTGCAAAAGGCCGTTCGTGACATTGATATGGTAGGCCGCCTTGGCGGAGATGAATTTGCCGTGGTGCTTGAAAACATTAAAAGTGCAGCCAATGCTGCCAAAATTGCCGAAAAAATCCTGCTGGAAATGGACTGCCCCCATCAGTGCTCACACCACCAATTAACAGTAGGATGTAGCATCGGCATCGCCACTTTTCCCAAGTGTGGCATGAACAGCGATGCACTTATCAAAGCTGCCGACACCGCAATGTATGCAGCCAAAACAGGTGGCCGCAACGACTACAAATTCTATTCAATCCATATGCAACAACAGGTATCTGAGCAGGCAAATATGGAAAGCGCTTTACGCCTCGCCCTAGAGCGCGACGAATTGTATTTACACTACCAACCACTTGTTGAACTCAAAACAGGCAAAACAATGGGCAACGAAGCATTTATCCGCTGGAACAGTCCTGCGTTAGGTGAGAAAACACCGTTGCAATTTCTCCCAATCGCCATAGATAACGGTTTAATTAATATAATCGACAGCCATGTACTAAACATGGCTTGTAAAGAACCCGCACACAAACCGGGCGCGATGATTAACATCAACGTATCGTCATGCGGAGTAAAATCGAAACGATTTTATGATGAATTATGCCAATTGTCTGAGCAAAATAAGTTAAACAAACACCAATTGGTACTCGATATTGACGAAAGTATCGTGCACGAAAATCCTGAACATACCGCCCAACTGTTGCAAAAAATACGCAGTCTGGGCATCATGATTGCCATAGATGATTTTGCTAGCGGCGCCTCATCATTGCAAAACTTAACCCGGCTGCCCATTGATTTTCTAAAAATTCCCCCTCCATTAATTGCCGATATAGGCATCAACAAAAAAGTAGAAGGGTTGATAAAGTCTATCATCACACTGGCTCATAACCTCAACTTAAGGGTTATCGCCGAAGGCGTTGAACAACCTCAACAGCTCGACTTTTTAGCACAGAACAAAACAGATTTTGCGCAAGGTTATTTTTTCGCAAAACCGCAAAATCTAATCTAATCGAACACCAAAGTAACAGAGGTTTAACTATGCCAACCAATACAAAAGCGGTCGAAATAATCGTCGTCGAAGATGACGATATTGATGCCAAAGGCATTTCTCGAGCGATGAGAAAACTAAAAATAGCCAATCCTATGCACCGAGTCAAAGATGGGATTGAAGCGCTGGAATTATTACGTCGCAAAGAAGAGCTGTTTATCAATAAGCCCTACATCATCCTACTCGATATCAACATGCCACGAATGAATGGCTTGGAATTCCTAGAGGTGATTCGAAATGATGAAGACTTAAAAGATTCCATCGTATTTATCTTAACCACATCAAAAGCCGAGCAAGACAGAATTGCCGCCTTTAAACATAATGTCGCAGGTTACATGGTCAAATCAAATCTTGAAGAAGGGTTTATTAGCGCACTAAAATTGATTGACCACTATTGGCGCATTGTAGAGCTACCCGTATAGAGACATGTATAGATTGATGAGAATGAATAATTACCTGTTAGCTTTGATATTGTTGTTTATGGCAACCCAATCTGGTGCCCAGCAATTATCTTTCAAAAAAGAAACCGTTGATGGTCAAACTCACTTCAAATACCGTTGGTTAGACATCAATGATAAAAAACAGAATCTGGCTTTTACCTTCGAAAACAAAACGATGTTCAGTCGTTTTCGCAACTTTAAAGGTTACCAGCCAAGCCGGGTGAAAAAAACCATATTGGTCGCGTTAAAAAAAGCCGCCGCCAAAATAGACCGTAGAAAAGTTGATATCAATTTTATCGAAAGAAATTCAACCTACAGCATTAGCGTCAAAAGTAAGAACCAGGACCTGCTAGACAAAGCAGAGAAAATGCTCATTGATGTTCAAAATAAAACCGAAGCTAAAATTTTAAAAAAAGCTTACTACAACATACTAACCGACAAATTTGGCAAAACAGGCGTTAAACCAGACCACGTACGATTTGCCATGGAAAGTCGCAAAGATATTCTGCCACTGACTCAGGCCATAATGGAAGCTAACCCTAACTTACGCGGCAGACAAGTCGCTGAGTACATTTTGGCTTTTATTCAAAGCATCCCCTACTCAACCCTAGAATCTCGGCGCGAATCCCACGGCGCAGGATTCAGCCCGCCACTGAGGTTATTGAACAACAACCAAGGAGACTGTGACAGCAAAGTCACCTTAATGGCCAACATGCTCAACGCCATGTTTCCACGGGTAAAAGTCGTCATTATTTATATGCCCAACCATGCACTGATAGGTGTTCAGATGACCCATCGTAAAAATGACAAATGGATAAGACTCAAAGACCGCGAATACATACTCGCAGAACCGACAGGCCCTGCGATGTTGCCTTTTGGGAAGATAGGAAAACAGTCTGAGTTTTTTATTGATGGGTTGCAGTTTACTTACGAGATGTTCTGAGTTTGGGAGGGGGAGTTAAGACTAAGGTCAAGAGCTTCACACGGAGGCACGGAGACGCAGAGGTTCATGGAGTTAATGCCGGGACAAAAGATAAAAAAAGGATTAAATAATAGACCAAGTTCTACTTCACGCTTTTAATTATCTTTTCGCCTTTTCTTTCTCCGTGCTTCCATGTCTCGGCAATAGCTCCTGCATTGCCCTACCTTAATACATCCATGTATTAGTCCGTGGTGAGGCTTTTAATGTAAGGCAGACAAACGCCTGCCAACAAAACTCACAGATTAAGCTCAGCAAAAGAAGCCAAGCGGCTACGAACAACCCCAATCAGGTTAACAGTCGCGCTGCCTTCAAAGTCTTTGAACCGTTCGACAATATAAGTCAAACCCGAGGTCACAGGGGTCAAATAATTACTGTCGATTTGTGCCAAATTGCCTGAGCAAATTATCTTGGTCCCTTCACCGCAGCGAGTAATGATGGTTTTTAACTGCGAAGCCGTGAGGTTTTGACTTTCATCGAGAATAACAATCGCATTTTGAATACTGCGTCCACGCATAAAGTTAACCGACTTAAACTGGATATTGGCCTTTTCCATGATGTAATTCAAACTGCTGTGCGGGTTTTCGTCGTTCTTGTGCAATACCTCCAATGTATCGGTTACGGCAGCCAACCAAGGTGTCATCTTCTCTTCTTCGGTTCCGGGTAAAAAACCAATAGATTCAGCAATTTCGGGGGTATTTCGAGTCACTAGCACCTTGTCGTAAATGCCTTTCTCAATCACTAACTCCAACGCTGCTGCCAGTGCCAGTAAGGTTTTACCACAACCTGCTGGGCCGGTTAAAATCACCAAATCTAAATCTGGGTCAAGCAACGCGTTTAATGCCATCGCTTGATAAATATTTTTTGGCGTGATACCCCAAGCAGTTCGATGTAACAAACGCTCTCTACCAAGGTCTAGCAGCTTAATTTTATCCTGAGTCACCTCCACCACTCTGGCTGCAAAACTGCGGGTTTTATCGAGTAAAAACTCGTTGGCAAACGCTTGAGGAAATATCGAACGGTCGATGGTGTGATAGGTATCACGACCAACTGTTTCACTGTCGCAGTCTTTAACCATTGACCAAAAGTCATCATCAATTTCACAATAGCCTTTATACAAAAACTGCACATCGTCAATTAGCTGATCAGAGCGATAATCCTCAACATGGTCAAGTCCAGCGCCCTTGGCCTTAATGCGCATATTGATGTCTTTGGTCACCAGCGTCACAATGTGATTGGGTTTGCTTTTTTGCAGCACCAACGCACTATTGATGATGCGATTATCGTTTTCGCCGCCGGGCAATCCCGACATATCGTTTTCCATCTGATAATCGTTCATGATAATTAAATGGCCGGTCGGCTTTGTGCCATCAGGTGATGTTGGCAATTCCGCACCTTTAAGCATTTGCTCTGGCGTGGCATCGCGTAATATATCTTCCAGTGCACGAATGGCCACACGGGCATCCCGGCTGACATCTTTGTTGCGGTCTTTAATGTGATCGAGCTCTTCGAGTACCGTCATTGGAATAACAACGTCATGCTCTTGAAAGGATAAAAATGCAAAGGGTTCGTGGAGTAAAATATTGGTGTCTAAAACATAGGTCTTACCTGATTCTTGCTGAGTTAATTCGCCCATACACTGCCTTATCATCATTGATTGGATACGGATACTCTTAAGCTTAGCTAAGTTTTAATGAAATTTGATGACACAAAGCAAATTTAGTCGGATTCGCGTCATTTAATGATTTAACGCAATTGTTATTAAACACCCGATATAACACTTTAATAATTGGGTAAACAAAGCCATTTTTGCCATCATCTTAGCGTGATTCAATTATCTTAGGCACAACTTGAATAAATGGGTGAAACCAACTAACTTTCCAAGTACCATAGCCGCCCGAAATCATCGAAGAGAAAAAGCCATGTCATTTGCGTTGGGTCAACGTTGGGTCAGTGATACCGAGTCAGATTTGGGTTTAGGTACTGTAGTGGGTATCGAAGGCCGTATGATCACCATAATGTTTCCCGCCAGTGGAGAAACCCGATTATATGCTTCAACCGGCGCCCCCATCACCCGAGTCATGTTTAATATCGGGGATACCATTAAAAGTGCAGATGATTGGAAACTAACGGTTCGCGAAGTCGATGAAATAGACGGATTGGTGGTTTATCACGGCACACGCTTAGACACCGGTGATGACAACATATCGTTGATGGAAACCCGTCTCGATCACTTCATTACCTTCAACAACCCGCAAGACCGTTTATTTGCCGGACAAATTGACCGCTTCGATCGCTTTAATTTACGTTACCAGTGCTGGCAGCACATCAACGCACAACAAAAATCGCCCATTTTAGGGTTGGCTGGCGTTCGAGCTTCATTAATCCCGCATCAATTATACATCGCCCAAGAAGTTGGCCAACGTCACGCCCCCAGGGTTTTATTGGCCGACGAAGTAGGTTTGGGTAAAACCATCGAAGCGGGACTCATCATTCACCAACAAGTGATCACCGGCCGCGCCAAACGCGTATTAATCGTGGTACCTGAGTCGTTACAACACCAATGGCTAGTCGAAATGCTACGCCGTTTTAACCTTCATTTTTCAATTTTCGACCTAGAGCGCTGTAACGAAACCATTAACGAAGCCGCCAACCCCTTTGAGACTGAACAGTTAGTGCTGACCAGCCTCGAATTTTTCACCGCCAAAAAACAATGGTTTGAACAGGCCGCAGAGGCCGACTGGGACTTATTGATTGTTGATGAAGCTCACCACTTAGTGTGGGAAAAAGACAACCCATCGACCGAATACCAACGCATCGAAGCGCTGTCTAAAGAAATCAAAGGGCTGATATTGCTAACTGCAACCCCTGACCAACTCGGCCACGAAAGCCATTTTGCCCGACTAAGATTACTCGACCCTGATCGTTTTTACGATTATCAAAAATTTGTCGAAGAAGAAAGCAACTATACCCAAATCGCCGACGCCGCAAACGACCTATTAGGTTCAGAGCAAATCGGCGACAAAACACTGCAAACCTTGCGCAACATTCTGGGCGAAAGTGACATCGAAAACTCACTTGAGGTGATTAACTCCAATGCTATTGAGCATCAAAAACACGCCGCCAAAAAACACCTAATACAGCAATTACTCGACCGTCACGGCACCGGCCGCATTTTGTTTCGAAATACTCGTCATGGCATCCAAGGATTCCCCGAAAGACAACTGTTACCTCATCCAATGGACATGCCGACTCAGTACAAAACCGCCATTTCGGTTGCCAGCAAGTTCAACGTGCGCATGTCGGCGCAAGAACAAGCACAACACATGCTTTTCCCTGAGCAAGTATTTAGTGATTTTGAAGGTGTCGACAGCACTTGGGCAGGTTTTGACCCTCGCGTCACTTGGTTAATTGACACGCTCAAAGAACTTAAAAGAGAAAAACTCATTGTTATCTGTGCCCACGCCCAAACGGCAATGACATTAGAAAAAACACTGTTCAGTAAAGAAGCAATCAAAGCAGCAGTCTTTCACGAAGGACTGTCGGTATTTGAACGCGACAAAGCCGCAGCCTACTTTGCTCAAGAAGACGACAGCGCACAAGTATTGATCTGTTCAGAAATAGGTTCTGAGGGCCGTAACTTCCAGTTTGCCCATCATCTGGTCTTGTTTGACTTACCACTCAATCCTGACTTGCTTGAACAACGTATCGGTCGTCTTGACCGAATTGGCCAAACCCAGACCATCAAAGTACATGTCCCCTACTTTGAAGATACTGCACAATCTGTGCTGTTCGACTGGTTTAATCAAGGCCTTGACGCGTTCAACTTTACCTGTACCACAGGCCGCGCCATATTCGAGAAACATAACGAAGCACTATTTGACTTAATGAAGTCAGCCACTATCGATTCAAGCGCAGTTGACGACTTAATAGAGCAAACTCAAGAGTCAAACAAAACGTTAAAAATCCAACTTGAACAGGGCCGCGACAAACTGCTCGAACTCAACTCTAGTGGACAACACGCCGACAATACCATTGCGCATGACATCGCCAAGGTAGAACAAGGCGTTGAATTGCCCATCTTCATGATTAAAATATTCGACACCTTTGGTATCGACCAAGAAGATAATGGCGAGCAATCCATTATTTTGCGGCCAACCGAGCACATGTTATCGCCTTCATTCCCTTACCTTGATGCAGAAGGGTGTACCGTCACCTTTGACCGTGACTTGGCATTGGCCCAAGAGCATATCCACTTTTTGAGCTGGGAACACCCGATGGTTCAAGGTGCATTGGATTTGGTTACAACCGACGATATCGGCAATACTTCGGTGGCAATATTCAAAAACAAAGCCTTACCCGCAGGCGCCCATTTTGTCGAATTCATTTATGTCGCACAAACCATGGCCCCCAGCGAATTACAGATAGGCCGGTACTTGCCCACCACGCCCGTGCGCGTTTTATTAGATAAAAGCAGCAATTCATTGGCCGACAAAATAAGCTACCAGCAATTTAACAGCCAGCTTTCGCCTATCGGTAAGAAAATCGCCAGCCAATTGACCGCGGCATTGCAAACACAAATCAGTGCTCAGGTGCCACTGGCGCACAAATTGGCCGAGCAGTCATTAATCGCATTACAAAATGAAGCGATGATCGCCATGGATGCATCACTGGGTGAGACACTTGAACGATTAACAGCGTTGAAAAAAATCAATCCAAATATCCGTGAAGATGAACTTCAATTTGTCAAAAACCAACAACAAGAACTCAGTGATCACATCAGTAAAGCTGAATTAAAACTTGATGCTGTTCGCTTAATTGTCGTCACCCACGGATAACCCCCACGTCATGGCATTATTGAATTACCAGCCGCCGCGCGACCCGTATATCAGCATCGTCTATCAAGACGATGCTATAGTTGTGCTCAACAAACCTAGCGAGTTGTTGAGCGTGCCGGGTAAAGCGTTAGAGCACAGAGACTGCCTACAAAGCCGTGTCTGTACTGTGTTTCCAACCGCCACAGTGGTTCATAGGTTAGACATGGCTACCTCGGGTTTAATGGTTATGGCTTTAACCAAAGACGCCCACCGGGAGATCAGCCGGCAGTTTCAGCACCGAGAAACGAAAAAAAACTACATTGCCCGGGTCTACGGGCATATAGAAAAAGACGAAGGAAGTATAGAGCTTCCGCTAATTTGTGATTGGCCAAATCGTCCCAAGCAAATGGTCGACTTTGAGCGCGGTAAACACGCCCTCACCCACTGGAAAGTTCTCGACAGAGTAGGAGAACAAACCCGAGTATCATTAACACCCATTACCGGCCGCTCACACCAACTCAGAGTGCATATGTTAAGCATTGGCCACCCCATACTTGGTGATAGACTCTATGCTCACGAGCAAGCTTTAGCCGCAGCACCTCGATTACAACTCCATGCAAAATGGCTAGCTTTTACCCATCCTCAAAGCGGTGAACCGGTAGAATTTCATGCTGAGTGTCCATTTTAGACACGTAAATAGATTAAATATCTCACCAATTAGTACCCTTAAAAGCCAAAATACCGGTTACTTTACACTGTATGCAATCGTAAGTTGCATTGAGGTCCAAAATAGCGTTTAATGCGCCTCTATTGTTAACACACAGAGTGAATATCGCTAGTTTGTTAACGCAATGTAACTCATCAGTCCGCAGTGAACGCACCAAGATTATCAAGGGAATTAATAAATCGTGGGAACTTAATATGAGTAAAATAATTGCCGCCTCAACAACGGGTTTGGTTTTTTTATGTGCCATTATCGTGGGCACTCTGTTTGCAAGCAACGATAATGAAGCGCTTATAACAACTGAAACAGGCAACACATTAAGCGAAAAACAAAAGCATGGTCAAAAAACAGACATGTTAGTTGGCAAGATAAGTACTGCTGACGAAAAAGCGTTAAAATATCAAGAAAAAGCAGCGATGGTGATTGCCACTTATCAGCTGAGCGATCCAAGAGATCAACACAAATTACTGTCAACCAAGTCACACAAAGACAGCAAAATTTGAACAGTTCTTTTGAGTGTAAAGTCGTCGATTGCTCCGGCACAATCGACATAAAGGCGTCTAAGACGCCTTTTTTTATGCCTGTAAGTTAAGTATATTCATCTAATATTAAAGAAACTGAATAATCAAACGATAACCAAGGTAACAAATCATTTTGGGGTTTCTATTATCCAATTTTTCATTTACACACTGCTGGTTTTATCATTCTCTTTTTCGGCCCTGAGCGCCGAGAACACCAGTCAGGGTGAAGAAGGAACTGACGAACCTGCACAAACGCAAGAACCGGCAAAAACCTCTCCACCACCGGTTCGGCCCACTGTCGCCGCACCTAAATCCACTGAATACTATTTTAATGACGATGCCGACCGTTTTTTCAAAGCTGATGAAATAAAAACGCTACTCGCTGGCGAACAAGATTTTTACGTGTTGTTTCGTGATGACATGACAGGACGGCCCAAAGGCGTTGCCTTGTTGGTACCAGATTGGGGTGAAACTGCAACTAGCAGTCAGGGCCTCGATTTTTTGCGCACCACATTACCCGATTACGGCTGGGTGACCCTGTCAATGACAGCGCCTCAAAGTCGCGCTCAGGTTTTTGATACTCAATTGCCAACAGAACCCGCTGCCGCCGTCACTGAAATCAAGCTAGCAAAGCCGCCCACGCCAGTGCGATATATTGACGAAGATTATATGAGTACCTACGAAATGCAGCTCAAAATGCGGATGCTGGCATTAACCGAAGAAGCGCAAAACTATCAAGGCTATTTTATCGTGATAGCCCAAGGCAGCAGCGCTGCTGTGTTAGCCAGTTTATATGCCAAAGAAGAACTAGACGAACCCGAGGCAATGATTCTACTTGAAGCATCAGTACCCGATTTTAAATTGACCGAAAAAATGAATCAAGATATCACCGCTAATGCCATACCAACACTCGACATCTATCAATCTCGCAATTCACGCTGGGCCCGCAAAAATATCGAGATGCGCCGTAAACTGGCACGTAAAAACTTCAAAGTATCCTACCGGCCAAAAGAGCTTCATGGTGACATCAGCTATCACAACCAAAACCAGCGAATGCTCAAGATTGTCTACGGTTGGATGAGTTCATTAGGTCTTTGATGGCATTTTCGATAAAGCTCTAACCACAACATTTTTTATATTTTTTGCCGCTACCACAAGAACAGGGGTCATTTCTTTCAGGTGTCTTTTCAAACACTTGAGTTTTTGGTTTATTCAAAACACCGTCAAGTTCTACTATGTTTTCTTGCCCTTCTTTGTCCATTTTAATCTCACCAAACAACGAATGTTCAGTTAAAATGGCTTCAATTTCGCTTTGACGTGCTTCGTCTGTTACCACCAATGATAAAGGATTACCCTTAGAACCTAGTTTCATTTTAGGTTTGTTGTAACCATAACGTCCATAATCTTCCCTGGAGTCTATACGGCCGTTGAAAAAGAATTTCGACATGATTTACCTTTTGCATATTATCTACTTATTTTACAAGGGCGCGAGTGTAACAGTAATTGCAACTATTAGCTGCTTTTGAATTTCAGCCACCATTTATTGCGAGCTATTTCCCTTGTATTTTGACCGTGCAAGCTTGAAAATAACCCGATTGAAACGCCATAAAGCAAAATATAGGTTTTCAGCATGACCAAGACAAACCTGATAAGACTGGGCTCAACCGTGGTTTTCGCCATAATATTAGCCGTTGTTATCGAACTAATGGGTTTGCGCGAAAACTTCTCGCTTGAATACCTCAAAGCCACCATTGAAGCGAACCCGTTTGTTGGTGTCGCAATATTTATTGGCATGTTCGCCATTGGTAACCTCATTCAAATACCCGGCTGGATATTCATGGCCGCAGCCTTATTAACCTTGGGCAAAGTTGCTGGAGGTTTGGTCACTTACACCGCTGCTGTATTGTCGTGTTTGGTGACCTACCTTATTATCGGATATATTGGCAAAGATTCGCTACGCAGTATAAACAACAAATACGCCAAAAAACTATTAGGTCGCCTCGATTCAAAACCACTACAAAGCGTCATTTTGCTGAGAGCTTTCTTTGGCACTGCCCCCGTTCTAAATTACGCGATGGCCTTATCTGGCGTGACCTTTAACAACCACATTAAAGGCACCTTGATTGGTTTGGCTATTCCTATATTTTTGCACACCTTATTATTTGAATTTTTCGCCGAACATCTATTTGATATCGCAATTTGAATGTATAAAAACTATAGCAAGACCTCAATACACTATCTTTATAAACCTTAAAGCAGACATAAAAAATGACAACATTCAGCACGCCCCGAGTCACCCAATTTATGCAAGACATCCAGAGCCTTGATGGCCCATGGTACGCAATCGCCATGCAAATAAGAGATATGTATTTCAAGTGCGACCCAAATCTCACAGAAGACATCAAATATGGTGGTTTGGTGTTTAATCAAAACAACGAATTGGTCAGCGGCATATTCTTTCGCAAAGCCCATATCTCAATTGAATTTGGCAATGGTGCAGCCCTGCCCGACCCTAACTCGGTTTTAGAAGGCAAAGGCAAAGATAGACGGCACATAAAGGTTCGTTCGGTGGAGGAAATTACCAGCAAAAGTGTTGGCTATTATGTGCAACAAGTGATCACGAATGACCATCAACATTAAAACCCTCGGTTACACCACTTTTGCGTTGTTTGCCTTTGCCGGTAACTCAGTACTATGCCGCCTAGCACTTGGCGAAGGTCAAATCGATGCAGCTAGTTTTACCGTTATTCGTTTACTGTCTGGCATCATCACTCTAGTTATTATTTTATTGCTGACTCAAGGTGCTAAAAAGCCCCTTCAAAAAAATGCATCAAAAGGCAGTTGGACAGCCGCTTTAATGTTATTCGTATACGCCATTGCGTTTTCTTACGCTTATGTCTCGCTCGACACTGGCACAGGCGCTTTGGTTTTGTTTGGCGCAGTGCAAATCACCATGCTTTTAATGGCCATATTGTCTGGCAACAGGCTCCATTATGTCGAGTGGATTGGGGTTGTTACGGCTTTTGGTGGTTTTGTTTATTTGGTTCTTCCTTCTGTGTCGACTCCGTCTTTAACCGGTTTTATTTTAATGACGGTGGCGGGTATTGCTTGGGGGTTTTATTCCCTCAAAGGCAAAGGTTCAAAACATCCATTAGATGACACTGCATATAACTTTTTGCGAACATTGCCATTGGTGGCGATTTTACTGGCTTTAACGATACAACAAAGCCACTTATCACAAACAGGGATTGCGCTTGCGGTTGTGTCTGGCGCAGTCACTTCTGGTATCGGTTACACGCTTTGGTATATCGCCCTAGGCGGGCTCACATCCACTCAAGCGGCAGTGTTGCAATTACTGGTGCCGGTGATCGCAGCTATAGGTGGAGTGATGTTTGCTGGAGAAATGATTTCAGCACGCTTGGTTGTGGCATCGCTCTTAGTACTTGGCGGGATTTTGTTGGTGGTACTGGGCAGGCCAACGTCTAAATAACATCATCATGTGCCATCAGCCAAAGGTAGACTCACACAAAAGCAACTCCCAGAGTCGGGTATGCTGCGCACGGTGATATCTCCCCCATGGGCTTTGGCAATCAATAAGCAAAGATACAAGCCAAGGCCAACACCGCCTGTTAGTCTGCCTCGACTGTCGTCGGCTCGGTAAAATGGAGAAAAAACGTGGTCGAGGTGCTCCTCGTCTATACCGCAGCCATTATCGGCCACGCTGAGGGTAATGTGATTTTCAGTTTTTTCTAATTTGATATGAATATTGCGGTCTTTATCCCAGGTATACTTAAGCGCATTACTAACAAGATTTCGCACCAAAAACTTTATTTTTGAAATATCCAGCACCATCGGCAGCGTATCTACTTGGGCTTGGAAAAACACACAATCTGACTCATCATACTCGCCAACTATGTCAGCAATTAGGCCCGCGGCATCAACTTCAACCTTATCTAGTGCCGTGTGTTTGCCCTGTAAACGTTCACTGTCGAGCAATCCTTCGACGATATCATGCATTTCATCAATGTCACTATTAAGCCTATGGCTCATCGGCGTTTCATCCAATAAAGCGACATTGAGTTTCATCCTCGTAATTGGGCTTCGCAATTCATGGCTGATAGCCAACAGTAATTGGCGTTTGGAGTCAAAAATGCGCTCCAAATCTTCTGCCATCTGATTAACAATCGCCACCAACTGGCCCAATTCGTCTTTCCTTTGATAAGGAATACGATAACTCAAATCTCCCTCACCAATGCGTACAGCCCCTTTTCGAATCCAATTGATTGGGATAAAAAACCGCCCGGCAATAAAGTACCCTAGCATCAACAACAATATAGCCATCAATGGGATGAGCAAAACCACCAACCCGTAGGCATTGTCTTCTTGCCCTTTAAAACGATAACCAAAAATATACTGACGTCCTGCTCGGCTGATCACCAAGTACCTTGAGTCACTTTTAGAGTGATAATATGCCTCGGTTTGGCTCAACTTTTTCTCTAACGTCAGTTGCTCAAAAACTGGGATGGCAACTTCAGTCTGACCTGCCCCCTGCACTCTTAGTGCATAAATAGTTGTATTCATTAAGCGACTGATTTGTTTCGGACTAGGAGAGATTGGCAGCTGTTCGGTGAGGAAATTCATATAAGGCAAAGGATAGGACAGCGGTGCTTTTTGCGTATCACTGTAGAGTCTGAACAGGGTTAAAAATAAAATGAATCCGCAGCCACCCACTAATAAAAACAACACAACTAAACGTGCTGTGATGGAATACCAGACTCTTAGCAGCAGGGTTTTCACTTTGATTGACCGGTAAAACTGTAACCTTGACCCCACACCGTACGGATCAGTTGTTGCTCATCGCCTGCCATGCTTAGTTTTCGTCGTAATCGGCTGACAGAATTATCAATTGACCGAGTTTGCAACATCACGCCCTCATTGAGTCCTTTGACGTATTGCAAAATCTTGTTGCGGTCATACACCTTGCCCGGATTACCCGACAGCAGAAACAGAATATCAAATTCAATGGTGGTCAAGTCGACGGTTTGGTTGTTGATTAATAGTTGTCGTTTTTCTTTGTTGATTAAAAAACCCAACTCCGACTCGTTTGGTTTAGGCTGTGGTATTTTGTCGCGGCGCTGCAACAAACGTTGCATTCGGGCAATCAACTCTCTAGGTTCAAATGGTTTGGCCAGATAATCATCTGCACCATATTCAAATCCCATCACCTTGTCGTTTACATCGCCTTTGGCGGTCAACATAATGATAGGTATATCACTCGATTGTCGTATTAACTTGCACACTTGCAATCCGCTCATACCCGGTAGCATCACATCAAGTAACAATAAATCATGGCGACCTTGCGCCAACATTTTCATGCCTTGTTCAGGGTGCTGGCAAGCCTGTAGCGAAAAATCAAACTTTCCAAGGTATTCACTGAGTACCAAGGCAATCTGATCATCGTCATCAATGATCAAAACAGGGGTTTTTGCCGTTTTAATGGGGACCATACACAGGTTACAACTCCAAAAGCGAATAGGTATATGCAAAACTGAATTAGACTTTGCAGCAACTCATGTTTCAAAATTGGCAATTGTATTTCACCCAATCAGATACGGCAAGCTTTTACGGTCAAAAACTATCACAGTGAGATTCAAGAGGGACATTTGTATCAATTCTGTATCAGTCGTACCGTTGGGCTTGATAGTTCGGCCCTAGCAGTGAAAACTAACAATGCGAGTACGTTGCGAAAGCGGCATCGCCGTCATGATCATTGAGTGGAGACAAGGGTCTTGATGTATCCAACAAAGATAGTGGCTCACTGGAAACATATGCGTTGTGTTTCCAGCGTTGCTGCTATTCACACTCCGTTTCCCCGCGCAAATATTACAGCAAACAACCTAAGCCAATAACGCAAGGCTCCCACCCATTGTCAGGTGGGAAAATAACAATGTAAAAGATCTATTGTGCCACGTCTTTATGGTCTACTTCGTCTTCGCTTTCAGCTGTTTTTTCAGGTTCAATGGCCTCCCCTTCAGCCATCATCAGAGCCACTTTTTTCTCTAAGTCTTCAAGCTTTTCACGAGTACGTTGCAGTACTTGGGTTTGTACGTCAAATTCATCTCTAGAGACAAAGTCCATGTTCGACAGTTTACGCTGTAATACCTGCTTAGTTTTAGTTTCAATTTCTTCGGCGAAATTTTTCACGCCTGATGGGACCGAGTCGGCAATTTGTTTGGCTATCTCTTCGAGTTTTTTCGGGTTTATCATGTTTGCTTCTCCAAATTTTTGTTCATTGTAACTAAATTTTAAGACGCAGTTGAGGTAGAATCCCCACTTTATTCTATTATCGTGATTTTCGCCCTACTCAATGAAGCTCAATCCTGGTCAAAACGAAGCCGTCCACTATATCAGTGGCCCCTGTCTGGTACTCGCAGGCGCGGGCAGTGGCAAAACCCGCGTGATCACCAATAAAATTGCTCACTTGGTACAAAACTGCCAATACAGTGCCCGCAATATCGCCGCACTGACCTTTACCAACAAAGCTGCAAAAGAAATGAAAGAGCGGGTTCTTCAGACCCTCAACAAACAAGAAGCCAAAGGTTTAACCGTTTCGACGTTTCATACTCTTGGGCTGAACATCATCAAAAAAGAAATCAAAATATTGGGTTACAAACCCAATTTCTCTTTACTTGATGATCAAGATACCTCGGCATTGCTTAAAGAATTAACCGAAAAAGAGCTAGACGGCGATAAAGACTTGCTAGGCTCGCTCAAAACCGCGATTTCAAACTGGAAAAACGATTTAATATTGCCGCCCCAAGCGATGCAACATGCCCAAGACGGGCAACAAAGATTGTTTGCCCAATGCTACGAAAACTATCAGCGTAATCTTCGCGCTTACAATGCTTTTGATTTTGATGACTTAATACTGACCCCAACCCTACTTTTTCAAAACAACCAAGAAGTACGTGAACGCTGGCAGAACAAAATTCGCTACTTACTAGTTGATGAATACCAAGACACCAATACTAGTCAATATTTGCTGGTAAAACTGCTCGTTGGTATGCGCTCAAGGTTTACCGTGGTTGGCGACGATGACCAATCCATTTATTCATGGCGTGGGGCCAAACCACAAAACTTGGTATTGCTCAAAGAAGATTTTCCAGGGTTGAAATTGATAAAATTGGAGCAAAATTATCGCTCAAGTCAACGAATTCTTAAATCAGCCAATATTTTGATCGCCAACAACCCTCACGTATACGACAAAAGGCTGTTCAGCGAACTGGCTTATGGCCTACCGCTAAAGGTGTTGTCGACTAAAGATGAAGATAACGAGGCCGAACGAGTGACAGCTGAACTTATCAGTCACCGCTTTCAAAATCGCACCAATTACGGCGATTACGCCATTCTTTATCGCGGCAACTTTCAATCTAGGGTATTTGAAAAGTCATTAATGACCAACAGAATTCCGTACAAGATAAGTGGTGGTCAATCGTTCTTTGCTCGCTCAGAAATCAAAGACATCATGGCTTACCTGCGTCTGCTGGTGAACCCCGATGACGACAATGCCTATTTGCGTATCGTTAACGTGCCACGCCGAGAACTCGGCCCTGCCACTTTGGAAAAAGTCGGCACTTATGCCAACGAATTGCATATCAGCATGTTTGAAGCGTCACTCGAACAAGGTTTGGCGGCGCATTTGTCTGGTCAGCGTTTGCAAAACGTGCAGCACTTCGGCCGCTGGATAGTAGAAACCGCCGATAACGCCGAGCGTGGCGATCCTGTTGCCACCATTCGCGACTTTGTCAGGCAAATGAATTACGAAGATTGGTTGTACGAATCTAGCCCCAGCCCCAAAGCAGCTGAAATGCGCATGAAAAACGTCAGCCAGTTGTTTAAGTGGATAACCGAAATGCTCGCAGGCAACGACGACAATGACCCAATGACTCTACCCGAAGTGGTCAGCAAATTGACTTTGCGCGACATGATGGAACGTAATGAAGAGGAAGAAGAAGCCGATCAGGTGCAGTTAATGACATTGCACTCATCCAAAGGACTCGAATTTCCATTTGTTTATATGGTCGGCATGGAAGAAGGCTTTTTACCCCACGCGATGAGCATTGAAGATGACAATGTCGATGAAGAGCGCCGTCTGGCCTATGTAGGCATCACCCGGGCACAGCGTGAGTTAACGTTTACTTTGACCAAAGAGCGTCGTCAATACGGTGAAGTTGTTAGGCCCGAGCCTTCACGTTTTTTGCATGAGCTGCCCCAAGACGATTTGGAATGGGAAGTTAAAAAGAAAGTACAAAGCAAAGAACAAAAGCAACAAAGTGGGTTCAAAGGTGTTGCTGGTTTACGCGAGATGTTGGCTAAGAAGAAGGGGTAGGATGCTCCTTAAAACTGGCAAAACCGCCAAACTTATGGTAAACCTAACGGTATACCTTCAAAATTGTACATTAAGGACTCCCCATGGCTGCCGCATCCAAGCGTGAACAAATAATCGACAACGCATTAAAACTGTTTTATCAAAACGGTTTCAACGCCACTGGAGTGGACCGCATAATCTCTGAGGCAGGGGTGTCGAAGAAAACCCTGTATAATCATTTCCGTTCAAAAAACGAATTGGTTTTAGCAGTACTGCGCAAGCGCGACGAATTGTTTAGAAACAATATGATGCGTGAAACCGAACGGATGGCAATGGAACCCAGAAGTCGGCTGCTAGCACTTTTTGATGTAATGGGTAATTGGTTTCACGAAGAGACTTTTTCGGGCTGTATGTTTATCAATGCTTCGGCTGAATTTTCAGATTTAAAAGACCCTTGCCATGTATTGTGCGCCGAACACAAAAAGCTAATTTGCGATTACATTGAAGTACTGGCGAAACAGGCTGGTGCACAAGACCCACTAGAATTGGCCAAACAGCTTAACCTGTTGATTGAAGGGGCAATCGTCAACGCTCACGTCGAAGGAGACTTAGAAGCCGGACAACGAGCCAAACGCATGGGAGAATTTTTGATTGATTTAGCTTTACGCTCTTGAGCTTTGACCGCCAACCCGCTTGCGACCTTCGGTCTGTATGATCAAAAGGCCAAGCGAGCCGCAGTCGAAAGACTCACTTTTCTTTCTTAAGTTTAATAATTAAATCAATGTGAGGAATTAAATCTTCAATTTCTTGCAGATGCTCCCGTAACGACTTCCACTGAACAAGAGAGAGTTTGCCAGAATCTAATATCGCATGTTTAAGTTCGCAAACCAGCGAATCATTTTCATCCCGTTCAATGAAATCATTGATATGCAGTAAACTGTCCAAATCATCCTGAGAGATGATTTGTTGTTCTTTTACAACGCCTGCTTCAATGTTTATATCACCAATATCCAAGTCATTGTCCATGCCAAACCCCCAATTGTCAGCAACAGTAAATATCGCTAAGTATAGTCAAGATTGGTTTAGGCGTGATTCCAATTATCTATGTCAGCCCCGTCACCCGGGGACAAACCAATGATATCGCCTTGTGTGTTGATGCCCAAACCCAGCACCGTACGGTTGGCATAGTTAAAGTAAGCGGTCACTTGATTTATTTCTAACACCTCACCATCATCCCACCCTGCGTCTAACATAATTTGAATGTCGGCTTTGTTCATGTTGCCAATATCAAGCGTTAGCTTATGCGCATATTCAAGCGCGGCAGTTTGTTTTGCATCAAAGGCATCGATAGGATTTCTGGCCTCAAGCGCATTGCGTATAATCTTTGAACGGGCTTCGTCGGCCACTAAACGCGCCATCCCTTGATAGTGATGATCTACACAGTAATGACACTCATTGAGCATACTTGTGTATACACCAATCGCTTCTAAAAACCACTTTTTGATAGTATTACGAGGGTGATGCAGCACGTACTTATACAATGCCATATGCCCTTCCATTGTATGAGGGCGCAAGCCGTGAGCCAGCATGATGTTGTCTACATTGTTATCAGGACCTTTGACTCTGTCATACAAAGCTTTTAATTTGCCGGTGGCCTGCTGATAAGAAATGGTTTTTATCCAAGTCATGATTTTTCCTCGAAGATTGTTGTTATTTTCAATGGTTATTTTGCATTGTATATACAAGCAGATTAACGTCAACTGTGCATTAATGCAACGTTTTTATGAATATTGATTCATTCATTTATGCGCAAAAATGTGCCTGCTAGGCAGGTCATAATTGAGATTTAAACCACTCAACGCTTATTGAAGACCTTTGTTTAAAGACAGAGAGCCAACTCTTAACAAAAATCGATTCGTTGCCAACCATGAGATTCAGCGTGAGCCAACAGTTTGTCATCAGGTGTCACAACCACCGGATATTTAACCGCCTCAAGCAGCGGCAAGTCATTAATACTGTCGCTGTAAAAGTAGCTTTCATCCAAATTATGGTCGGGGTTTTGTGCCAACCACTGCTGCAACCGAATTACCTTACCCTGTTGAAAACAAGGCGTACCTGCAATAATTCCGGTGATCTTGCCATTTTCACATGCCAAATCGGTGGCCAAAATGCCATCTACGTTGAATTTGGCAGCAATAGGTCGACTAATATATTCATGAGTAGCAGTCATAATCAAAATATGGTCGCCTTTTGCTTTGTGATGATTTATGCAGTCGACGCCTTGCTGTCGAATAATAGGTTTCACTTTTGCCTGATAAAATTCATCATGCAACGCATCAAGTTCGTTTTGCTCACGCCCTTTAAGGGGCTTAGTACAAAAACGAATGTATTGATGAATATCAAGTGTTTGATTAGAATATTGCTGGTAAAAAAGCGTGTTCTGACGCTCATATTCAACATTGTCTACCAGCTTTTTTTCCACTAAAAACTGCCCAAACAAGTAATCACTGTCGCCAGATAACAGCGTGTTATCTAAGTCAAAAATTGCCAATGCCATCTAAAAAGTCCATTAATATTAATATTTTACGGTAATTGATAATAACCCAAAAAGTGACAAGCCCACAAAAAATACCTACGTCAGGCAAAAACAAGAATATAACCGCTGTTTTAGCTTCAAATCTATGACATTTCTTCCAAAATTAGACTTATCACCTATAATAAAAAGAGGTGTACTTGAACAGTCATTCAGGATGATAAAACTAAACGTGTTTACTCATAAAAAAATCGCAGTTCCGGTTGTATCCTCATACTTTACCAGACGCATTAAAAACAACAGAAAATCACTTAAAACCAGCTTTTTGGCTCTGGTGGTTTCTTCGTTTTTAACTGCTTGTGGTGGAGGCTCAGGCGGCGAAACGACGGCACAAACTCAGCCGACGCCAACGCCCACAACGCCAGAACCAACCCCGGTTCCAGATACTGGTTCGTCAAAAATCATCGACTTCGATTATATTCAGCGCTCAGCAGGTGCCGTATATAATCCCGGTCAGGTCCAAACGGCCTCTTTTGCTAATGCAAGTGGCACGTTTAGATTGCCATTACCAGACCAGAACTTGGTTGGCAATATGACCATTTCCGTCGATTTGTCCGATCCTGACGGAATAAAAGGTGTTTATTATGGTTTTACTGGTACCACCAAAGTCGAGACTTTATGTACCAGCAACTGTGGCACAGATTTCCATGTAACCGTCACTGGCATCAATCCGCTTGACCATGGCGTCACCTCTGGCAATCAACGATTAGAACTTTGGGTGGGCGATAATCCCGATAACCTAGTCACTGTTAGTACAGTTGATTTTAACTGGCACGTCACGCCAATTACTGGCATCAACGCCACCCGGCAAAGCAACACCATCACTTTGGGCTGGAACCCGCTCAACAACTACCTACGTTACAACGTTTATGTGGCCTCACAGCCCGGTGTGACCCCAGAGAATTATCATACCCTAGCCGATGGACAAGCATTTTTAGCACT
>CALKGI010000233.1 GCA_938085045.1 uncultured Alteromonadaceae bacterium | reverse complement strand
CATGACATGGCCAAATTTATCAGCGCAGCGATGAATGGCGGTAAATATCAGGGTGAGCAGGTATTGGCAGCCAGCGCAGTCGAAAAAATGCTGAGCAACCAATCAGACGTGGCGGTCGCAGAGCGTGGTGTTGGTTATTTTTGGGTATTAGATGGCGATTACTTCTCGCATAGCGGTGGCGATCCGGGCGTGATGACGTTAATTTGGGCCGATACCAACAAAGATGTGGCGATTGTACTACTCACCAATGGCGATTCGTTTGACGATAACGCTAATGAGGGCTTTGAGCAAATGCAGCAGTTGCTAAAGACATTTGCACATAGTTTATAGGACTTGAAACTCTGTTGAACAATGTATGACCAATGACAATGTGATGCTCGCATTGTCTTCTTCCTACCCTTCGATGGGCGAGCCTTCATGGCAGCCCATTCATTTGCTTTTCGATAGCTTTGAACACCCTTGCCATAACATTTTCACCAAATTTAATCACACCGATAAGAATAACCCTCCTAAATACAAGGAGATTGCTTTGTCTGACTCAGATCAGGTATTATTCAGACATATTAGTACAGCCTTTGATGAATCAACTGAAAATTGAGTCAATATGATTGATGAGTTACAACAACAAATAGATAAGTTAAAACAACAAAACAAGCAATTAACAGAACAAGCCTATCGCAGTAACTTAGCCATCGACGGTGCTGGTCTTGGCACCTGGGATTGGGATTTAACTTCCAGTGTCGTGATTTTTAATCATATTTGGGCAAAATCCTTAGGTTACTGTCTCGAAGATATTAAACCCCATGTGGACGCTTGGCGCGAGTTATTACACCCAGAAGATGTTGAACGGGTCAATCAATCGCTTGAACAAAACTTGTCGGGCAAAACGCAATTGTATGATACTCGGCATCGGTTACGTGCTAAAAACAACGAATGGATTTGGGTGCGAGCCCGAGGCAAAGTAGCCGAGCGTGGACCAGATGGCACGCCGCTACGCCATTGTGGTTCATGCCTAGTCATTGAGGAATTAAAAGCCGTAGAAAGTCAGCTCGAAGCATCAGAAGAACGTTACCAAGACCTATTTAATCACAGCGTTGAGGCCATTATAGTCACCGATGCAAAAGGCACGGTGACCTCATTTAATCAATCAGCGCAAACATTGTTCGGATATCGTCAAAACGAGGTGATTGGCCACAACATTAACCTATTGGTACCCGACGAAAACAAATCACAGCATGATGGTTACATAAATCAATATCATAATACCCAGCGCTCTCAAATCATTGGCACCGGACGTGAAGTAGAAGGCCAGCACAAAGACGGTCACCTTATTGCCTTGTATATTTCAATCAGTCAAAGCAATTATCACAATCAACAGCGTTTTATGGCGATGGTTCATGATATTACTGACGCCAAAAATACCCAGCGACTGCTCGAAGAGCGAGAAAAAAACTTTCGATTTTTTGCCAATGCGTCTTTTGAAGCCATAGCCATTCATGACAGAGGGCTGGTAATACACGCCAATGATAGGTTTCATGAACTCTTTCAATACGAAAAACATGAACTCATCAATGTTCAGGTACTGCCGTTATTGTTGACCCCAGAGTCTTTGAAAATAACGCAAGAGCATATTGCTAATCAGTCGACCGACCCCTACGAAGTTGAATGTATACGAAAAGATGGCACGCACTTTCCCGCTGAAATATTGCCCCGTATTGATGTACTCAATGGCAAACTTATTAGGGCCACAGCAATGCGGGATATTACTGAACATAAACAACAGCAAAAGCGCTTGCAAATTGCCAAAGAGCAAGCAGAACAAGCCAGTAAAGCAAAATCTCAATTTCTGTCTAGTATGAGCCACGAGTTAAGAACCCCTTTGAATTCGATAATGGGGTTTGCCCAGCTTTTTCAATTAGACGCCGAGGCTACAGATAAAATCATCATAGGCGCCGCAGAAATACTCAAAGGCGGCAAGCATTTATTGTCATTGATTAACGACATTTTAGACTTGGCCAAAATTGAATCTGATCAAATTGAACTAAACCTTGAACCCGTCAAGATTGATGGTGTACTCAATGATTGTTTACATTTTGTTAGACAAACCGCACTACAACAGGGAATTGGGCTTGATCTCATTCATAGTGACTCGTTGGCAAAATTTGTATATGCAGACAAAATTAAACTAAAACAAGTGCTGCTAAACTTGTTGTCTAATGCAATTAAATACAATGTCGAAAATGGCAAGGTCGTGGTCGATTGCCAAGTGACAGGGCCACTTTTAACGATTAAAGTGACCGATACAGGTAGAGGATTGTCTGCCGCGCAAATTGACGCTTTATTTCAGCCGTTTAATCGTTTAGGTGTCGAAAACAGTAACATTCAGGGCACAGGCATTGGTTTGGTGATCACTAAACAATTACTCGAAAAAATGCACGGTAAAATCGGCGTTGAGAGTGAACTATCAAAAGGCACCACCTTTTGGTGTCAATTACCATTAACGACTGAGACTCAAGATGACAAAGCGCCCACACTATTACCAAATAGCCATTTAGCGATAGGGCCGACACGACATGTGGATGTATTGTACGTTGAAGACAATGTTGCTAATCGTCTGGTAATGCAATCGATCCTCGATGCTCGTGAAAACACCCTATTGAATTGCGTTGATTCAGCAGAGCAAGCGATGATTTATCTTAACAAGGTCCAACCTAACAATATACCGGACCTTATTTTGCTAGACATCAATTTACCGGGTATGGACGGTTACCAATTTTTCAATTTATTGCAAAACAGCGACCAATTCAAACACATCCCGATTATTGCCGTTACGGCCAAAGCGATGATTGAAGATATGCGCAACGCCGAACAATTCAACTTCAGCGCCTATCTGGCCAAGCCAATTATCATTGACCAACTTTACCGGTCTATTGAGTTGGCCTTAACGTAAAAAAAATTAATCCAAAAACCGAGGTAATGCAGGCAGTTTGGTAACATCTGCCTGTTCATGTTGAACAATGACTTTTGCCCCCAACTCACGGGCCATTTTTTCAAAACGCGCCATTGATTCACGAGTTTGCACCTCGTTATCATTAAAACTTGGCACTCTTTTTAACTTGCGGCTTTTAGCTTGATGGTACAAATCACCTGAAATAAGCACAGGCCCTGTTTTTGCCAGCATTACCTTTAACGCGGTATGTCCCGGCGTGTGGCCCGGCATTTGAAGAATAACAACACTGCCATCACCAAACACATCATAATCACCAGTAAAGGTTTTTCGCTTTAAAGGGATGAAATCAGCGAAGCGTTTTTGTGCATTACGTTTAGCAAACATCGCCTCAACTTCTTTTTTGTGAACAAGCCAAGTAGATGAAGGAAACGAGCCTACTTGCCCGGTATGATCAAAATGGCCATGAGAGACAGTCACAAATTCGACATCAGCTGGTTTCAAACCGATTTCAAACAATTGCGTCACTAGGGTTTTGCCCATCGACAAAGTAAAGTTGCCACTGACAGTAGACTTTTGCGATGCAATGTCGCCTGGCAAACCGGTATCCCAAAGCAAATCGCCCTTTTTGTGACGCACCAAAAAGCAAGTGCCCGCCAATGTTGCCGTGGTATTGGCGTAATCTCCGGCCGATGAAAAACCATCCATATCAGCCGCTTGTAAAGTGCCACAATCAAAAGTATAGAGTTTAAGTGCTGATGGCGTGGCTTTGGCTTGAGCGCAGTTCATGGTGGTTATGGCAAACAAAGCAACCAAACAAGTAAGTAGTAGTTGACGCATATGAGTCCTTTATAAATCTTTGATAATAAAGCGGTTAAGCCTAACAGATGCGTAGTCTCAATCCAACGACTTGGAACTTAGCTCATTGGTGTTGTTTTGACTGAGTGCTATAAAGTCACTAATATAAACCTGTGCCTAGACCCTTATTCATCATTTAACAGGACTATCTCAATGACTAGCAACCCTCCTTTTCATCTGGCTTTCAGGGTCAATGATTTGGCCGAAACTCGGCTTTTTTACACTCAAATACTGGGCTGCACCGAAGGGCGTAGTTCAGACCTGTGGATTGATTTCAATTTTTATGGTCATCAAATCGTTGCCCACCTATCGCCTCAAACAAACGCCGAAGCCCCTGTTAATCCAGTCGACGGTAAGAGTGTGCCAGTCCCCCACTTTGGCGTGGTACTGTCGATGGCACAATGGCAGATATTAGCCAACAAACTCACCGAGCAAAATGTCGATTTTATCATTGCGCCTTACATTCGATTTAAAGATGAAGCGGGAGAACAAGCGACTATGTTTTTCAAAGACCCCAGCAACAATGCGATAGAAATCAAAGCTTTTGCCGACATGGCACAATTATTTGCCAAGTGATTTTTGAGGTGGTTTGCAAAAACATGGTTTTATTTTTGTTATTTTTTTAAATGACTGTCAACCGAACCACAATTGAACCGTTAACATCACTAATGACCTTTGAAGCCACTTCAAAGGTGTCATCGGAAGATAATTTAGTATTAGAGGTGTTGGTATGAGTAATTTAACTGAAAAAGAGCTGGCCGAGCTGGTTATGCAATGGGCTATGATGTCGATGACTGACAAGAGCTCGGACAAAGATGCTGAGCCTACTCTTGTACAGAAAAACCGACCAGTAGAACTTCCTGTAAATAGGCTTTGATGAATGGCGAATGCCAAAACTTGCCCCTTCCCTTTCACAACGGTTAACAGAAATTTATTAGACAGTCACTTGGCTTGTTTTGAACAATCTGAAAAAAGTGACTGTCTAGCCAAATAAATTATCGACATCATCTACCTACGGCATGACAGTACCTTCACTTGAGGGTACTATGGCGCTTTTATTTTGTTGTTGCGTCATTAAAACGGAGAATTAACGGTGAAAAGCGTTTTGCCATATTTATGGCTGACCAAATCAATATTGATACTGTTGTCTTTTTGGATGACAACGCAGTCGGCATTTGCCCATCAGGCGGGAGTAATAGACAGTCATATCAAGGTCGGTCATTCTACTGTGGCACTGATGTTTACGGTTCCTGCCGACAAATTAAAACAACACTTTGCTCAAGATGACCAACAATTTTCCCCCAAGAGCGTTCTTAAAAATATCAGCAGTAGTTTTAAGATTCTTAACGCCAAGCAGCCATGTCGAGTCATTAATGCTACAACTCGCCCTTTGAGTAGCATCAATTCACAACAATATTTCATTACCTATAAATGCAAAGAAAAATTGAGTGATGTATTCATCACTGACAACAATAGCTTAAGCTGGAATGAGGATTATAAGAACTTCACTCGCTTCAGCATTGCTGGACGCAGTAAAAAAGTAGTGTTTGAATCCAAAACCCCTACCCACAAATTTGTAGTCGCCACTTTATTAACCTTATGGAACAGCCCAATCACAGAAGAAGTCGCGGCATTATCAATGGCCGAACCCACTCAAAAGAACACGATGACAACTCAACCTCTAACAATTGAAACCTTTATGCAATCTTCTAATTACCTGCCCATAGGTTTTGAACATATTTTATTTGGTTGGGATCATGTGCTGTTTCTAATTGGCTTGCTGCTGTTGATCACCCATGTAAAGTCCTTGCTCATACAAGTAACTTTTTTTACTTTAGCGCACTGTATGGCTTTGGCATTGTCGGTGTTAAATATTGTCAACTTCTCCAGTATAGTGGTAGAAGCTTTGATAGCCTTGACCATAGTGTATGTCGCCATTGAAAATATATTCAAACTGCGAGTAATTCGAGACCAAAGCCCAATAGACAGTCATACAAACTTGCAAGACAGTCACTCAGAACCAAAACAAACGAAGGGCAGTCATCGCTGGCTACTGATCATAGTATTTGGCTTTATTCACGGTTTTGGGTTTTCGTTTTTGCTAAAAGAGATGGGGCATACAGACGACTTGCTACCTTCGCTGGTATTTTTCAACATCGGCGTTGAAATCGGTCAATTGGTCATAGTGCTGCCACTTTTTTTACTGATAAGCTGGGCAGATAAACTGTGTGCTTTATCACCAGCACGCGCCATGCTTATGTTTAAACAAGTAATTTCAATTATAACCGGATTATTAGGGGGTTACTGGTTTATTGAGCGCACTTTAATGTAACGTGCAAGCAATATAAATGACTTATCCAACGCCACGATAATGACGTTTGCCATGTGTTTTGGCATGAGCTTTAAGTTTTGACGTAGATCCCACAAAGCTGGCAAATATGCGTTCAAAATGCTGAGTAATGTCCAACCAATCATCTTCTTGAATATCAAGTTGTTCAATCAACTTGGGTATCGCTTTATCTATGAAACCTTTTTTTGCGGGATGTATGCAACGACCAGTGCAATCTACCAAATCAAAATAGTCGACTAGGGAATAGTGAATCACATTTTCTACGTTGCGCCCACCAAATGGCAACAATGATTTGGGCTGATAACCTCCAACACTCACGTCTTCTTTTTCAGCTTGAGAAAAAATCCTGATACGTTCTTGAATGGAGGTGAAGTCGCTACCATTGAGATCTTGTGCCATGCCAGCTCTGACAGGATTTAAATCGACATACACCATACAACCCAGTAATGCCATATCATCGAGTAACGCCTTAGACTTGAATCGCGACTGCCAGAAATGACCTTTACATCCATCTTCTTTATTGGCCATACGGGCGATAAATTCGTTTAAGGCTCGCATAAACCAACTGATGTCGGCCAAGCGTTCACGCCAAACCTCAATGATTTGTTTAGCCAAATCAACTTCAAGTTCAGTCGCGGTGCCAGCTTGATAGCGCTCAACCATCGCATTACCACTGGTATATACATCAGTCCAACGTTGGATTACCTGCTCTTCGCTCAACAACATTGTTTGGGCTTTGTTTACTTTCAACACAAGATGATAGTGGTTCGATAAAATTGCGTAGGCACAAATATCTATGGTAAATGAAACGGATAGAAACTTGACTCGGTCTAACAACCATTGTCGACGATGTTCAAAATTTTGGCCGGTGAGTTTATTCTCACCACATAAATAAGCATCGCGAACACAGCTGTTAAAAATATGATAATAAGGGGTTTCTTCGAGGCTGATGAGGTTCTTCCTTGGTGTAGGCATAATAAACTTTCCATGTAGTTAATTGACAACCAAAGCTTAGAACAGCAACTTACTGCTGTCCAATTTTCATTCTTATTGTAATTTAGCAATGACTGTCTACGGAATTTTCTTATTGTAATTTAACTATGACTGTCCGCGAAAGCTCTCTACCAAAAGTGACTGTCTTAGAGATTATTCTAAACCTTAAACTCATGCACCGAATGATCCAATTCATCAGCAAGGCTGGCGATTTGATTAGAGTGTTCAAGTGTAGAGCGGGATATTTCAGCATTTTGCTCGGCAATAACCAAAACATCCGACACCTTGTCTTTAATTTGATTGCTCTGCTGCTGTTGCTGCTGGGCTGAGTCTGCAATTTCTGCATTCATATCATGAATTTGTACGATGGCACTGGCAATTACCGCCAGTGATTGAGTCAGCTCATCAGTGTATTTAACACATTCAGTCACCTGTTGCTTACCGGTGGTAATGTCACTAACAGCCTCGCCGATTTGCCCTTGCAAGTTCTCAATCATGGTCTTAATTTCAGTGGTAGACTGCTGAGTTCTTACCGCCAACGATCGCACCTCATCCGCAACCACCGCAAATCCTCTACCTTGCTCACCAGCACGAGCCGCTTCTATCGCTGCATTAAGTGCCAGCAGATTGGTTTGTTCGGCAATAGAGCGAATAGCTTCAACAATACCGCCAATCAATTGTGATTCTGCTTGCAGTTTATCGATGTTAACCGTGGTCTGATCCAGTTTTGACGCCAAGTCACCAATAAGCTGATTATTGGTTTGAGCAATAGTATCAATACGCTGACTTTGGGCCTGTGCTTCAACCATTTGAGCAACAGCATCATTTGCTTGATTTGAAACATGTTCAGTGCTCTCATTCATGCTAACTGTTATTTGATTAACTTCATCCACCTTAACCCGCTGTTGTTCAACAAAACCAGACATTTTGAGAATATCCTGAGTCGAGTTTTCAACTACTGTTGACAGGTTTGAAGTCAGTTTGGTGGAGCTTTGTACAATCTGCTCTACCAATGAAGTCAAATCACTTACCACGTTATTTATATTACCCGACAGCTGCCCAAACTCATCATCCGATCTAACATCAAGCTTACGAGACAAATCCCCTTGGGCCATGTATTTTAATACCTGATTGATGCCCTTAAGTGGTCTAAGGATCGCCCGCGTGGTTAACAAAGCCATAAACACAGCAATAATAGTCAGTACAACCATCACCGACCGTAATTGCCCTTGCCCGCCAACAACATTGGCCAACACCTGTCTTTGTAAATTATTAAATTGTTCATCGGTCTGCCTGAGTAACTCATCTAAATCAACAGAGGCCTGATTCACGTGTTTTTCGGCCAATGCCAGTTGTGCTGCTGCATTATTAACTTCGGTCAATTGCGCCATTTTGATGTCTAGCAGACTATTTTCACCCAGTAATAACGCTTTTATTTTGACCCATTCCACCATAAATTGCGCCATCAATCCCTGATCTTCAACTTGGTCAGCTAAAGATTGTAAGTAATTAAACTGTGCATTTAAATCACTGACAGCAAAGCCAACATCCTCTTTACTCAACGCAACTTTATCTGAATCTGCCATCACCACAATCTGGTCAGCTGTCGAGAAAAACTTAAACACATAACCGTCTAACTGATTAGCCGAACCTTCCAACAAACCTAGAACAGCTGCATCTCCTTTGTCTATTTCAGACAACTCAATCAATGCTGAGCCACCTGCATCCAACACAACTTTAAGCTCTTCGTGGGTTTTACTCAACGCTGTGGTTAATTCAATTCGAGATTGAACCGCGCCCAACATGCTTTCGACCGCCCGATTATATTGCTGATAACTGGCATGGGCATCATTCAATCGTTTAGGAGAAATAACCCCGCCACTAACCAATTGATTCAATTGTTGATAGTCTTTTTCAAACTGTTTGGTAGATTGTCGAAACTGTTGTAAAGAATCGGCTATTTGTTCGAGGGTTGAGTGGTTAAAGCTCAAGGTTGAAAGTTTGGCTTGTTTTAGTAGGTCAATTTGTAACTGGTTACTTTGTTTAAGAACCGGCACAGCCACTTCATTGACCTGTACAGTCGAGTGGCTAATATCATCAAGATTAATATCAGAGATAACACTAGAGGCAATAAGCAACCCCACAATCACACCAAAGCCCATATAAATTTTATGGACAACTTTAAAATTAAATTTCATTTGTGGGTCTGCTTTTTTTAATTTGTTGTTATTAACGTATGTAATTTCGAAAGTCAGTAACGATTAGTTTCAACCGGCTTTGAGCATTGCCTGCTCCTGCTCAGCTAAAAAGCTTAACAGTTCTTTAAGTTGCATTGCGGGTTCTTTTTCCGTTTTATCGGCCAAAAAGCACAAAGCCACTTCGCATTTAAAGGTTGATGGGTGAAACCCGTGGGCTGCTTCAATGCGTAACACTTTGCCAGGTAAAGGACCAATGTGAATAATGGCCACCTCATCAATCTCTTCAAAGTCCAGATTAATAGTACACTCACCAAATAACTTGATGTCACTGGTATAAGTGAGATTAATCAACATCCCCGAACGACTGATATCCAAAACCTGAGCTTCACAATCACAGCCATCAAACAAGGCCGACAGATTATGCTTAGGCAAACCAGAAAAACGCTGAGCAGCCCGTTGTTTGGCACCATTCCAAGCCTTTCTAACTGAATCTTCAAGTTTTTGGGGTGAAAAAGGTTTCACAACATACTGATTAACCCCTTGTTGAATGGCTGAAACCACTGCTTCTTTATCACCATGAGTCGATATCATCACAAAGGGTATTTCTTTCAAGCGACTATTGTTGCGAATTTCGCCAAGTAATACAAGTCCGTCCATTTCGGGCATGTGCCAATCACAAATGATAAAGTCAATTTGGTGTTTCTCGAGTATTTTGAGCGCTTCAACTCCATTGCTAGCACTGACAATTTGATTTGAACCAAGCCGATTAACGACAATATTTCTAACGGCTTTAACCACCATTTTGCTGTCATCAACAATCAAGAAACGAGAATTTCGCATCAATGTACCCTATAAATAATCTATCACCCAGTTGCAGCAAAGTTTAGCCGTACCAATGCCTTGCAGTCAAAGAAAAATGAACAGCGAAGGAAAAGTTTTACGAAATAGGAAAGTCTTCCATCAGTCACTTTTGTTGCCCCGTCGCAAGACAGTCACTTTTGTTGCCCCGCCACAAGACAGTCACTTTTGTTGCCCCGACACAAGACAGTCACTTTTGCTTACCCGCCACAAGACAGTCACTTTTGCTTGCCAACCACCACATATTTGCCCAAAATACAAAGTACTCAAGATCATAATAAAACGAACCAAACCTTGAATCGCAAACCAACACAACCAATCTGGATTAGCCACCGAGGCTTGTGCCAAAATGCCGACGAAAACACCCTTGCCTCATTCAATGAAGCAGTAAAAGCCAAATTTCACTATCTTGAAACCGACCTGCGCACCACCAAAGATAACCACATTGTGCTTTGTCATGACCAAACCCTCAACCGTACCGGCTCATTAGAAATTGATGTAACCACAAAAACCCGTGCAGAGCTTGGTGAAATAACGCTTGCCAAAGGATCACCCCTGTTGTTTTTAGATCAATTTATTGCACAGTTCGGCCAATTAGGCCATGTATTTGATATAAAGATTGAAAGCGGTTTCAAAGTGATTGAATTGCTGGGTGAATTTGACATTGATCTAAACAAGACAATTTTTTTATGTTGGTCGACCCAGCAGCAACAAGCCCTGCTTGAGCGTTACCCTGACGCCAATTGTTTTGCCCGCGAAGATGAATGTACAAGAGCAGGATTCTCAGTTTTACTGAGACTACCTTTTTTAGGTGGCATACAAGCAACAAAAACTTACTCTGTCACACCATTTTTTAAAGGCATACCTGTGCTGAAACAAAGCCTTGTTTCGCGCTATCATCGCTATGGTGCCAAGGTTTTGGCTTACCTACCTGAATCAATGGAAGAGGCGCAGATGGCGCTTGATACCGATGTCGACTACGTATTAAGCAACCATGATTTTAAATTAATATAACGTACCATCGGCCAAATGCAGCAGCACCTGATAAACAAACCGACGTACAGTGCTTCTACTAACCCAAATTATTGCCGCAAATCTGCCTTTTCTTCCACCACCGAGAAAAAATGCTTACCTGTAGCCTTTAACTCAGGCGGAACATTTACAGGCACATGTAACCCAATAGCCTGTTTGGCGTTAATTCTTTTGTCGATAATGGTGTTTCCTTGCTTAGATAAAAAGAACCAATAAGGCGGAAAAGCAGTGTCGGTCACACGCTGTTGCCAGTAGGTTTGATACGGTATGTAATGACTGTCATCGGCATCAGCATCGCCCATGTGCATAACGGTCACCTTATCGGTAGCTACTTTCTTGCCTTTTTCCGTCTTTAATGTCACCCGAAACACCATATTTTCAACCTCAGCCCTACTCGGCCAGCCAGAATGGGGAATACGAACGGCTTCGATCAGTAAATTATCTATGGTGTAAGACCATGGTTTGTCGCCATATTTGAGGGCAACAGCAGTCACTCGATTCATTAAACCCTTAGTCATTTTAAGCGCAGCCAACTTGTCGACGGCTTGTTTAGGTGCCACTAATTTGACCTTGGGCTGGGCCTGCATAAACTGTTGTAAATCCTCCGCGGCAAAATGATCTCCATGGGCATGGCTGATAAAAACCACATCAATGTTGTCGTAAGGTTTTTCGCCCTTAAACATCGCCTGTCGAATTCGTTCAGGCACCAGTTGGTAGTAACCATAATCATTATGAAAAAAGGGGTCGAATAAAATCTTTTTACCATTACCGGTGATCATTACCCCTTCATTACCCAAATACGTAGCCTCTGCATGAGGTTTTACGGATGCTTTGTGGTCAATGCGTTGATGTGCTGACACCGCAGTTGATACCAAAAAACAAATTAGAACCAACGAGAAAACTCTACTAGTTACCATATTATTACCCGTTCTTTTTGATTAGTCTCTGTCTTCTTTGATATTAACACAACAACTGAAACCCACTGAAACCCGCAGTAAATTTTTTAGTCTATCCATATTGGCTTAATATCAACCATCTAAAATTGTGATCGCACAAAGTTTGACAATCCAGCCAGCCACGCAAAAGTAACCGTGTAAAAGTGACTGTCCAGCCAACCATCCACTATTCCACCAGACAGTCACTTCCCGCTGAGACCAAATACTGACTAGCCACATGTTCAGTCAACCACACGCCATTGTCGGCCCGATAAAATTTAATACTTTGCTCAAACATAGTCTGGGCATTAACAGTTAGCACAACAGGTTTGCCGTGGCGCTGCCCTACCGTTTTGGCAGTTTGGATATCAGCCGACAGGTGCACATGTTGCCTTTGGCCTTTAATCAAACCTTCTTTGTTAATAGCATCTAAAAACCGGGTTGCAGTACCGTGATATAACACGTTCGGTGGTTGTTGAGGCTCTAGCGCCAAATCGACATCTATAGAATGTCCTTGGTTTGCCCTTATTTGCGTTTTATCGTCCGAGAGTTTAAACCGTTGTTTATCGTTCATTACAACCGCTTGTTCAATCAATTCAAACGACAATTTAATTTTTGGAGCCGCTTTTTCTATCAGTTCATCAATTTTGGCCCAGCCATTTGTGTCCAATGAAAGACCTATGTCATCTGGTTGATGTCGTAATACAAAACTCAGGAATTTACTGGCTTTATTGCGTTGAGCGTTTGATATGGGCATGATGGTTCACGGTGATAGTAAATAATGAACGATATTGTTGATGATTGCCCTAAAGAATGCAAATTGGCGCCTAAAAATACGGCAAAAACTGTTTAAAATTAGCTATCTTTGGGTTCGCTCGCAGTACCAATTAAGCACCTGTAGAAATTCAGTTACTAAAAGGTGTTTTGTCCCGGGTGTAATTGACTTGTTAATATTCTATGATGAATTAAATACTAACCCAATAAGTTGCCGATGCGCCTGTTTTTTGCTCTGTTTTTAATGTTCATCACTGCCCACACGCTGGCGTCTGATGTAGCGACCCGCTTTGATCGTTTACAGATTATTGATGGGTTGTCTCAAAGTGTGGTGAATGACATCATTCAAGACAGCAAAGGTTTTTTGTGGTTTGCCACCGTTGATGGCCTCAACCGCTTTGACGGTTATAGCTTCAAAATATTTCGTAACGATCCACAAAATTCAACGTCGATTTCCAACAACTATATCACCACGCTCTATGAAGATGATAAAGGCCGGTTATGGGTCGGCACTCGGGGGGGCGGATTAAACCGATTGGACCCTAACACAGAACGTTTCACTCACTTTACTCATGACGCATCAGACCCTCACAGTTTAAGTCACAACAGTGTTCGTTCATTTTTTGCAGATGCCAACGGTACCTATTGGATTGGTACATATGGTGGCGGGTTAAACCGTTTTGATCAATCCTCAGAACAATTCGAACGTGTCGCACAACACCTAATTAGTGCAGCCAAGACCAACTCAAGCAGTGCAGTATCAGATTATCAGGCAAATGAGTCCCCCGGCAGCGACAAAATATTTGCCATTGAAGGCGATGACGAGGGCAATCTGTGGCTAGGCACAGATGCCGGTCTAGTCCATTTTAATGTCGCCAAACTTAAATGTAGCCATTTTACCCATCAACCAGCCAATCCCAGTAGTTTAAGCGATGACAGTGTTTATGCCGTGCAACAAGGCACCAACGGCGTCATTTGGGCAGGCACCGCTAATGGACTCAATCGCTTCGATATAAAAACCCAACAATTCGAGCAATTTAAAAATCCCGATAAGACCTCACGCAGCATCAATCAAAACAACATTAAAAGCCTACTTGAAGACAGTACTGGCACATTGTGGATTGGCACCCATGGTGGCGGGTTAGACAAATACGATCCAAAAAATGATAGGCTTATCCATTTTAAACATGACGTTGCCGACCCTTACAGTTTGAGCAACGACGACATCGAGTCAATTTATGAAGACAATCAGGGAATGGTGTGGTTTGGCACTTTCGGCGGCGGCGTCAACAAACTAGACAGTCAAAAACATCGCTTTGGTCACGTCAGGCGCCAAGCATCTCAACCGCACACATTAAGTAACCCTTCGGTTATGAGTATCGATAAGTACGGCAACGGCCCGCTATGGATTGGCACTGAAAACGGGTTAAACAAATACAACAATGCCGAACAAGGATTCATCCATTTTACCAACAACCTAGACATCCCAAGCAGTTTAAGTCACAACCGTATTTGGGCTATCCACGCAGGTGCTAAGGGTTTACTTTGGGTTGGTACATTGGGCGGAGGATTGAACCTATACGCGCCTAAAACCCAAGATTTTGTTCATTTTAAAAATCAGCCTGCCAACCCTGGCAGTTTGAGTCACAACCGCGTAAGAACTATTTATCAAGACAGCAAAGAACAAACTTGGATTGGCACCGAGGGCGGTGGTGTTAGCCTCTTTCATCCATCGACACAATCCTTTACCCATTACAGACATTCAGCTAACGATCCTAACAGCCTTGGCAACGACAATGTCTTTTACTTTTTAGAGAACTCAAAAGGCAATTTATGGGTAGGTACCGAAGGTGGTTTGAGCCTGTTTGATGCCAACACTGAGCGTTTTACTACCTATAACAACGACCCCTCAGACCCAAGCAGTTTAAGCCATGATTTTATTTCATCCATTTATGAAGACCGTGCTGGCACATTGTGGGTTGCCACCTTTGGCGGGGGACTGAATAAGTTCGATGCCCAAAATGAACGCTTTGAACATTACCGCCACATCAATGGTTTGGCCAACGACACAGTCAACGCAATGTTAGAAGACAAACAGGGTTTTCTGTGGCTCAGTACCAATCGAGGTCTATCTAAGTTTGATACCCAAAACGAAACCTTTAAGAACTATGACGTTAATGACGGCCTGCAAAATAACGAGTTTAATCTTGGTTCGGCATATAGAAGTGACGAAGGCGAATTGTTTTTTGGCGGTATCAACGGTTTTAACCACTTTTTTCCTGACAATATTCAAGACGACACCACCCCTCCAGTTGTTGTTTTAACCGATTTTTTGCTGGCAAATCAATCAGTACCAATCAATAGAGCCGATTCGTCGTTTAGCTTACCCAAGGCCATCGACGCCCTTGACCAATTAACCCTGACTTACCGCCAAAACCTCATCACTTTTGAGTTTGTCGCTTTGCATTTTGCCAATCCGCTGAAAAACCAATATGCCTATCAGTTAGTCGGTCAAGACGAAGATTGGATTTACACTGATGCCTTAAATCGCCGCGCAACCTACACCAACCTTTCTGCTGGCGATTATGTGCTCAAAATAAAGGCCAGTAATAAAGATGGCTACTGGACTGAAAAAGGTAAAACACTCAAAGTCACCGTATTGCCACCCCCATGGAAATCATGGTGGGCCTATACATTTTATTTCTTGTGTCTTAGCGCCATGATATTGCTGATTGCCTTTGGTAATATCCAACGAAAAAATATATTAGTAGAACGAACCATCATCAAGCAGTTACAACAGGTCGACAAACTCAAAGATGAGTTTTTGGCCAATACGTCTCATGAGTTACGTACTCCATTAAACGGCATTATCGGGCTGGCCGAATCTTTAGTCGATGGCATTGGTGGCAACCAGTCACCCACCAGTAAAGCCAATCTGTCGATGATCATCACCAGTGGCAAACGTTTAAGTAATTTGGTCAACGACATTCTAGATTTTTCAAAATTGAAGAACCGCAACCTGACTTTAAATCAGCAGGCCGTGGATGTTTACAGTATGGCAGAGGTGGTATTGACCCTTTCGCAACCGCTACTCGGTGACAAAAAGCTCAAACTGATCAATTTTGTGCCCACCGATTTACCGCCCGCACTGGCTGACGAAGATAGGCTGGCGCAAATACTCCACAATTTAGTCGGCAATGCGATTAAATTCACCCATACAGGTGAGGTCAGCGTATGTGCAACCAAGGTTAACGACACACTGAACATCACCGTCAGCGACAGCGGTATTGGTATTGCAAAAGACCAGTTTGATGTCATTTTTGATTCATTTGAACAACTCGAAGGCCATACTGAAAGGGCCTATAGCGGTACAGGTTTAGGGCTGGCGGTGAGTAAACAATTGGTCGAATTGCATGATGGACAAATCATGGTCGAATCTGAACTGGGCAAGGGTTCGACTTTTAGCTTCACCCTACCCTTGTCTGAGGATAAACCTGTACAAAATAATCAGGTTGCGCGGTTAAATTTGCACGATGACGATGCCATCCACAACAACCCAACTGAGACGCAACCCAAAACTAACAATGCCGGGCATGACGGCCGTCAATTTCGTATTTTACTGGTTGATGATGAACCCATTAACCGCCAGGTTTTACACAACCATTTGTCAATGCAAAATTATCAACTGGTCGAAGCCAGCTGCGGCGAAGAGGCATTAACAGCGCTTAACGAAAACGGACCATTTGACTTGGTTTTGCTCGATATCATGATGCCCAGAATGTCAGGTTACGAGGTTTGTAAAACACTGCGTACCACGTTCCCAGTCAACGATTTGCCAGTGATATTTTTAACCGCCAAAAATCAAGTCGCTGATTTGGTTGAGAGTTTTGCCGTTGGAGCCAATGATTACCTCAGCAAACCGGTGAGCAAACACGAATTACTCAGCCGAGTAGAAACCCACTTAAGACTGTTAGATATCAATCGCAATCTCGAAGGTAAAGTGGCGCAACGTACCGCACGATTACAGTTATCAAATCAAAAAATCAGCGCCCTCAATGAGATATGCGCGCAAATAAGTGCATCTTTAGACTTAGATAAACTGATGAACACCGCCTACAGCCACATTAAAAGCCTAATGGAAGTCGATGTTTTTGCGATTGGTTTGTATGAGCACGAAAAACAACAAATAGATTTCTTACTGACCATAGAAGATGACCGTTACCTAACGCCCTTTACGGTGCCGATGGATAAAACCTATCACCCCGGTGTATGGAGTGTTTTACACAAAGAGGCCATTGTCATGAACGATTTTGCTGGTGAAGCAGAACAATATTTTGGCGATATCTCTCAACAGCAATCTCTATTAGGCAAAAATGAAGGCGCCTTAATGTATTGGCCGCTATTGGTCTCAGGACGCGCGATAGGCACCCTAACAGTACAAAGTTATCGTAAAAATGCCTACAACGAAGAACAGCAAAATATGATTCAAACACTGGCGTCAACTACAGCAATTGCGCTCGACAACGCCAATGCCTACGCTAAAATTGAACAGAAAAACCGAGAGATTGTAAACACCCAACAACAATTGGTTCAGGCTGAAAAAATGGCTTCTTTAGG
>CALKGI010000232.1 GCA_938085045.1 uncultured Alteromonadaceae bacterium | reverse complement strand
CTTTTCCGTAAGAGCTCGGCGTTAAAGAGATATAGATTTAACTTAGGGGTTCCCACGCCATTGGTCAATTCGTTACCACCCGTTGGTGGTGTTGTTGTGCCGCCGCCGGCGGCCATTTCGACCACGTAAGCCAGACCCATTTGGGCGAATTTCAAGGCTTTGGCAGCAGTTGAGTCCATATTGGCTAGTGTGTCATTGCTGGTATGAATTCTTGGGTTTAACTGGCTCATACGGGTTTCAAAAGGCATTGAGGCAGGGAAGCCCGCACTGGTCCACGAAGCATGATCTGAACAACCATAACCACAAGAATCATCACCGTAAGTGGTGCTAGGCAGGTAAGTGTCAAGCAGTGATTTGATGTAGGTGTTATGAGCGGTATTGGTGAAATCGGTCATGAAAGTAATGTCGTTGGTAGAACCATCATAGTTGGTCATATCCAACTGCATTACACCTTTCACGTCGAGATTGGCAGCAGCAGCGGCATCAGCAATTTCTTTTGAACCGCGCAAACCAACTTCCTCAGCTGCATAAGCATAGAATTTAACTGTACGCTTGGGTTGTACGTTGTTTTCAACATAAACTCGCAAAACTTCAGTTAAAGTCGCGATACCTGAGGCATCATCATCGGCGCCTGGTGCGACAGTGCTGTCAGAGGCGTTGGTGTTGACCGTGGAATCAAGGTGTCCGCCGACGACCACAATTTCACTCGGGTTGGTGCTGCCGGTTAGGGTAACCAATACTGATTTTTGACTGGTTGTTGAATGAGATACCTGAGTCACATTGGCCCATGATTTGCCAGCTACTATGCCTTCCCAACGAGCTTTCAAACCGTTAGATGCACCGGAACCACCTGACGTGGTGTGGTAACGATTGTTGAAGGTGGTTGACAGGTAGTTGATGGTGTCTACGATATTACTGCTGGCTAGGTTTGGTAACAAAGCGTTAACAGTTGTTGCCTCAGAAAGGGCGCTTGCGGTAAACGACGTTGGCACAACAGATTGCTGTTGCTCCATCAATGCAGACTGCAAGGTAGTGTGTACCATGTAGCCACCACAACGGTTGTGGTTGGTGTGCATTAAGCGGCTCAGTTTGTTCATTTGACGTTCGTCAATTTTTGCAATGCTGATGGCTTTGGAGTTGGGGTTAGCTACCGAAGTTACCATGAACTCTTTACCACCAACGCTTTTAAGATCTTGCATCGCATCTTGGCCTACTGTGATCCAGTACTGCTGCGGTGCTAGCTTGTTGGGGTTTAAGGTTGGGAGTTCTACGGCTTGGGCACTAAAACCTGCGCACAACAGTACGCTGCTGATTATTTTTTTCATGAGATTCTTTAAATCCTTCACTTGTAAGTTATTGTTATTTATTTTTATTTTTTGCTTCCGGTGTTAACTGTGTTTTCAAAGTGGTGTCATCATTGCCACCCAAAAAATACAATCCGATACTTCAACTCCGGCAATTGCTCTTGTGTCAATTGTCCGGCCAGTAACCCCACAAAGTGGGAAAGCGAAAATAGTTTAGCCTATTTTTTGAATAAATAGTTAAAAAAAAGGAGTTGCATTTGTAAATAATTTGTATCTTGTTGTTTGTAAAAGAAAAAATAGTTGAGTCTTTGGTCTAAAATGCTGTTTTTATGATAAAACTGTTAATATTTAATAACCAAAAAGGGAATCGAGGTGGTTGATTTTAGGCCGGTTTGCTGGCTATTTGAACATTGCGTTGGGATTGTTTTAAGTGTTCATTTAGGTGCTCATTTAGGGGTTGTTGTCGCTGTTTGAAAGTTGTGCAGTGGCGTTATTGAACGTTTACTATGCATTTATCGTTCCTCATATCCTTTGTGCTTAATTTTCAAGCAGTTGGATTTCCCCTTATGGCGTTTCTGAGCTATGGTTTAAGCAAGTATTTTGATGTCCATTCGGTATATAGTTGAGCTTTGTTTTGAGCCTTGCTTTGAACATTGTTATGAGCACAACCGGGTGTTTGAGAAGATTAATGAAATTAAAGTTTTTGGCTGTTTTTACTATCCTTTTTTGTTGTCAAAGCTGGGCCGAAACGCCGGTATTGCGATTTGACCAATTCAGTCTCAAAGAGGGTTTATCACAGGCCTCTGTGCTGGATATTCAGCAAGACAGACAGGGCTTTATGTGGTTTGCCACTCAAGATGGGCTTAATCGGTTTGATGGTTATGATTTTAAGGTGTATCGGCGCGACTTGAGCGACCCTTCGTCTTTGTCAGAAAATTATGTGAATAATATTTTTCAAGACAGTAGCGGTTACTTGTGGTTAACCACCCGCAATGGCCTCAATAGGTTTGATCCAAAAACCAACACTTTCCAGCGGTTTATGTTCGATATTACCGATCCTAACAGCATTTCTGCTGACTGGACGTTTGGTACCAACGAAGATCATTATGGCAACATTTGGGTTGGCACTTATGAGGCAGGTTTGAACCTGTATGATCCCAATACCAAGAGATTCAATCACTACAAGCACGACCCCACAGACCCCAACAGTTTAAGCGACAATGGTATTTACCATATTTTTGTCGATCGAACTGGGGTTATTTGGGTGGCCACACGTCAAGGCGGGCTCAATCGTTATAACGCCGAAGAAAATAATTTTACCCGGTTTGTTCATGACGCAGACGACCCTACGAGTATCAGTCACAATCGGGTTTACAAGATTTTTCAGCAATCTGACGGCACCTTATGGTTTGCCACCCGTGGTGGTGGCCTAAATCGTTTTGACAGTAAAACCCAAACTTTTAAGCGCTATCGCCACAATCCTGATGACCCAACCAGTATCAGTAGCGATCAGGTATGGTCTATCGTCGAGGATCAAAATGGCGACTTACTGATTGGTACTTTTACCAACGGCTTAAATCGGCTGATTAAAGGCACCGATAAGTTCATGCGGATAAAACACGACCCCACCACAAAAAATGCCATTACAGGTAATTCGGTGATTAGTGCTTATTCTGATAACAGTGGCATTTTATGGTTTGGTATTCGAGATGTCGGCTTGAACCGGCTAAACCGCGATATTATGTTGTTTAATCATTATCGCCACACCGCAGCGAATAAGAACAGTTTGAGTGATAATTCTGTACAAGCATTTTTGCAAACCAAAAACGGCAAAGTGCTGATAGGCACTCATGAAGGTGGGGTCAACATTTTTGATGATGAAACTGGGCGTTTCACTTTATTGCACGAATTAGGAGAGCGGGAACATCTGATATTGCAAAAGCCGATTAATCAGGTGCAAGAAGATGATAATGGCGACTTGTGGTTAGCTTTTAAAAATCATGGCCTTGCGCGTTATTCGATGAAAACGGCCAAGGTCGAACGCTATCAATTTGACCCGAACAACCCCAAAAGCATTCCTAACGATTCAATCAACGTGATGTTAGCTGATGGAAAGGGCAACTTTTGGCTTGGCAGCCGCGAGGGTTTGGCGTTGTTTAATCCCCAGCAGGGGTTGTTAAAATCTTTTCGCTTTGACGCTGATAAACACGATTCACTGAGCAATGATTGGGTGTCGTATTTACTGCTCGATAATGAGGGACACTTGTGGGTTGGAACTCAAAATGGTTTAGACCGTTTCATCGAAGAAACCGGCACCTTTGAACATTTTCGTCATGACGTTAACGATGAAACCAGTATCAGTGGCAACTCGGTATCGAGTATTTTTCTAGACAGTAAAAACCAGCTGTGGATCTCGACCACCAGTGGTATTAACCTGATGGACCGACACAACGGCACTTTCACTCGTTTGCATAAGGCCCATGGTTTGAGCAACGATCAGGTGTATGGCATGGTCGAAGACAACGATGGTTCATTGTGGATCAGCACCAATTATGGTCTTAATAATTACAACCCACTGACCGGTGATATAAAGCTATATACAGTACAAGATGGCTTGCAGCACAATGAATTTAATCAAGGTGCTTTTTATAAACTCAAAAATGGACAATTGATGTTTGGTGGCGTTAATGGTTTTAATCTGTTCGACCCGCGTAAAATCACGTCTAACCCCTATCCACCGAAGGTCATGTTGACCAACTTTAGAATTTTCAACGAAACAGTACCTGTTGGCATGTTCGAGCATCAAGGTCTGCAAAGAACTTTTCTTCAAAACAGTATCAATTACACTCAAACGATTACCATGACTCACGATGAGTCGGTGTTCAGCTTTGAATTTTCGGCGATGCATTACGGCGCCCCAACACGCAATAAGTATCAATATCGTTTGTTAGGTTTTAATGAACAGTGGACCAGTACAGGTTATAAAAATAGGCGAGCAACTTATACTAACTTGCCTGCCGGAAAATACATTTTTGAGGTAAAGGCATCGAACAAAGATGATGTTTGGTCGCCACAACCAGCTTCGGTTATCATCACTATTGAGTCGCGGTGGTGGTTAACTACTGGTGCTAAGTTCTTGTGGTTGGGACTATTTTTTGCCAGTTTAGGTTTGGTGTATCGACTTAAAACTAACCGGATGTCAAAGCAAAAAACTGAATTACAATTGCAGGTGACCCGTCAAGTGGCACAAGTGGTGGCACAAAAGCAAGCGCTCGAACGCTCTTATAACGATATTCGCATCATTTCGAACATCGGCCAAAAAATCAATGCCTCTTTGGATTTAGACAAAGTGTTGATGTCGGTATACGAACACATCAATGAATTGATGGACGGTACTGTGTTTGGCATTGGTTTGTATCAGCCCGAGCGACAGGTGATTCAGATTGAATTGGCGATGGAAAAAGGTAACCGTTATAAACCTTATTACCGCTCAATGGAGAATAAAAATCAGTTTCCGGTGTGGTGTATTGAAAACGACGAGGTGGTGTTTATTAACGATCTCGAATTGGACGGCCGCAGATACCTCGACCGACACGAGTACGATGAGTATGAGAAAAACCGGGTTTACCTTGAAGATGGCGCGTACGCCGGACCCCCTCAATCATTGATTTATGTGCCTATTCGTTCAACCGACAAAATTTTGGGTTTTATTACGGTGCAGAGTTTTACAAAGCACGCTTATCAAGAAGTGCATATTGATATTTTGAACACTTTGGCAGCCTATGCCGGCACCGCCATTGTTAACTCGGTTGAACATCAGCGTTTATTAGATAGCCGCAAAGAGCTATTAGAGTCTGAGAAAATGGCGTCTTTGGGGATGTTGGTTGCCGGTGTTGCTCATGAGATAAATACGCCTGTCGGGATTTGCCTGACGACGGCATCAAACCTTGAATTTGAAGCCGAACAGGTGTTTGAGTCTAAAGAGCAGGGGCGTTTGACCGCGCATAAATTTGCCAATTTTAAGTCAGTGATCAACAAGAGCTTGGCATTGCTTATGAACAATTTGAGCAAAACCAGTGATTTAATTGCCAACTTCAAAGATGTGGTGGTCAACCCATCGGTTGAGATAAAAAGTACGTTTAATGTTAAAAAATTGCTTGATGATACGTTGCTTTCATTGTGCACCGAGTTAAAAGACAAACACATTACAGTTGATTTGTTATGTGATGAGCATTTTGAAATTAGCACCTATGCTAACTCGCTGTCGACAGTGGTTAGAACTTTGGTGATGAACTCGGTGCTGCACGCTTTTACTGAGGTCAAACGTGGCAAAATCTCAATTTTTGTCACTAAAGATGGCGCAGAGTTGCAAATGCGGTATGTGGATGATGGCAAGGGCATGGAGGCAAAATTGGCGAATAGAATATTCGAACCGTTTTATACCACCAAACGTAATGAAGGTTGCTTAGGCCTTGGCATGCATATGGTTTATAACCAAGTAACGCAGGGCCTGCACGGCACGGTTAAGTGCACCAGTGCAGTCGATGAGGGGATTCAGGTTAATATTAGTATTCCGATTCAGAATTACTGAGTTCTCGCCTACGATCAGCCCATCGATATGTAATTTAAACAAAAACAGGAAAATAATGAACAAAGCAGTAATCATCAGCGCAGCTAAAGTAGTAGACGGCATAGGTTGTATGCAGCACAGCCTAGATATAGAAGCCGCTATCATTGCGCTAGGCATTGATATCCATCACCTTTATATAGAACCACTTAGCACTGACTGGAATGCCGAGCCACAACCTGACCACTTTAAAAGCGGCTGTGCGCCAGTCGAAGCCTTAGCTAGAGCTAAGTCTTTGATAGAACAACAAACGAGTGCTACAAAGGCCGTACTTATCACAGGCCATGATGATTTGAAAACCGGTTATCATCGCGATGAACGCTTAAGGTTAATGTCGGTATATACCGACGATTATCCGCTCACTCAAGCTTATACTGATTTGGCCGAACAGTTTATTCAACATCATGATATCAACGCAGACCTTTTCAGAACTATCAGCGAGTCATTGTTTGACAATCATAAAACCAGCTACCGTAATGCACTGTCTGATGACTTTTCACCATCAATGCTGCCCGGTGAAAGGTGGTATCAGCCTCTAACAGAGTTGTTTCGTGGTGTTGACTGCGCTAATCCCTTAGTGGATTTTTCAGGTCGGGTATTGTTATGTAATGAAGCGTTGGCAGAGCAACTCAATATCCCTCAAAACGAACGAATTAAGGTACCTGCGGTGGGCGTAAGTAAATTAGAAGGAGACGGCCCAGATCATATCAACCAAATAGCAGATTATCAGCATCTTAAAGCTGCATATCAGGATTGTTGTAAGCAGGCTAATATTGACTTTGCCGCGCAGTTTCGCAAGGGCGAAGCGTTATTAGAAACTTATACATGTTATCCGGTAGTGCCGATGGCCTTTTTATTGGTTAGTGGCTTAGTTGATATGCTCGAAGATATTCCTGACTTTCTTAAAGATCACAGCATCACCATTACTGGGGGTATGAACCTCGCCCGAGCACCTTGGAACAACCCCGCGCTCAACGGCATTATAGATATGGTAAAACGCTTGATTGAGGGTAATGAAGACCTTGGATTGATTCATGCTAATGGAGGGTTGGGGTATCGGCAGGGCGTTGCCCTGCTAACAACTAAAACTTAACTCACTGGTGGCAGCTAGTGCCAGCCAAGACACTGAGCTTGTTCATATCTAAAATTTCTACCTCGCGCTTTTGAATACTTACCAAACCATCATCTTGTAATTGCGCAATCAAACGGCTGATGGTTTCGACCGCCAAGCCTAAATAGTTGCTGATGTCTGAACGGGCCATCGGTAAACGAAAGCGTTGCGATGACAGGCCGCGCCGACCAAAGCGAAATGACAGGTTAACTAAAAATGAGCCAAATCGCTGTTCGGCACTCTTTTTGTTCAGTTGTAGCATCAAATCTTGATCTTTGACAATTTCGTCGCTCATGGTGCGAAAAATTTGGCGTTGAAGTCCGGGGATCTCCGCTGCCAACGATTCTAATCGTTCAAAAGGGATCTCACATACTGCCGAGGTTTCAAGTGCTTTGGCAAATCCCGGATAGAACCCAGAACTGATGGCGTCAAAACCGATGATCTCACCCGGTAAGTAAAATCCGGTGATCTGTTCTAAACCGTCTACAGATATGGTGTAAGCCTTGATACTGCCCGAACGTATGGCATAAACACCGTTGAAGCTATCACCCGCTTGAATGAGATGTTGGCCTTTGTTAATGGGCCGTCCACGATGCACTATGGTGTCTAGGTGGGCAACTTCAGATTCTGCCAACATCACCGGTAAACACAACTGTTTAATTCTACAGTCCTGACAACGGATAGTATGCTTGTTATTAGCAGGTTTTATGATTTGCATGTTGCTCGTCTTAGTTGGCATATTAGTAACCTAATTGTATGTTATTCCTTGGGATTCTTCAATTCGTAAACAAACGGTTTTCCGTTTTAGCTACTATATAGCCGCAGAGTAGCTACCCATTGCCAAAGCGCCCAAATAGGCATCAAAGACCATGCAAATGTTGCGGATTAATAAACGTCCAATAGGCAATACTACTATGGTATCGTCTTTGATTTTTAACAGTCCATCGTGCTCTAATACTCGAATTGCTGCCAACTCGTCGCCAAAGTATCGGGCAAAATCGATACCAAACTGGCTTTGTATGGTGTGAAAATCTAACTTGAATTGACAAATGAGTTGCATGATCACTTCGCGGCGAATCACATCGTCTTCATCTGAATAACAGCCTCGCCATACCGCTAAATCACCTTGTTCAATAGATTCGTAATAATCGTACAAGTCACGTTGATTCTGGGCGTAGCAATTACTGACCTGACTGATAGACGAAACCCCAAGACCAATTAAGGCGCTTTCATCACGACTGGTATAGCCCTGAAAATTACGGAACAAAGTGCCATTGCGTTGTGATTGACTTAACTCATCGTCGGGCAGTGCAAAATGATCCATACCGATGTAGTTGTAACCGGCTTCGCACAATCGCTCAATACTGTGGTGGAAAATCTCTAACTTTTGCTGCGCGGTAGGTAGGTCGTCAGTGGCAATGCGTCTTTGTGGTTTGAAGCGGTGAGGCAGATGGGCATAATTAAACAAGCTCAATCTGTCTGGACGAATATCAATGATCCTTTCTATGGTTTGGGCAAAACTGGCGGGTGTTTGGTGTGGCAAACCATAAATCAAATCAACACTGACTGAATCATAACCCAATTCACGAGACTGTTCGATGACCTTGCGGCTCATAGCTTCTGGCTGTATGCGGTTTACAGCTTGTTGAACTTTTTCGTCAAAGTCTTGAATGCCAATGCTTATGCGGTTAAAGCCTAGTTCTTTTAGTACGTTTAAGGTATTGCCACCTAAGGCACGCGGATCGACCTCAATAGAGAACTGATGGCTGTCTCTGACTAGATTAAAGTGGGTGCCTAGTTTGTCAATTAATCTAACCAATTGTTCGTCAGATAGGTAAGTGGGGGTGCCGCCGCCAAAGTGTATTTGTTTTACTGGGCGATTTTTAACCAACAACCCGGTGCGTTCAATTTCGGTAAAAAGGTAGTCGAGGTATTCTTCGGCACGTTGTTTGTTTTTGGTGATCACCTTGTTACAAGCACAATAGTTACAAACCGAATTGCAAAAGGGAATATGGATATAAAGAGAAACTTCTTGTGTCTTGTCTAGATGGTTAATGGCGTTTTTTAAATCGTCATTGCCGAAATCTTCTTCAAACTGCAATGCGGTTGGATAGGACGTATAACGCGGCCCAGTGATGTTGTATTTTTCAATCAGTTGTTGTTGCCACATAAGGATATTGCCCGCAGTTGCCTATTTTTATAGTGAATAAGTGATATTTAATAGGTTGATAGAGAATGATGACATTAAGGATATAAGAAAGGGGCCTTGCCAATTTGATTTAGATCAAGTATCTGCGTTGCTCAGAAAAGTTTGGGGTTCAACCGAGCATCCTGTACAATCCCCGAAAATTTATTTAAGAACCATTAGAGGAAAAAACCGTGTCAAAAACACTATTAATTATCATTGCTATTTCAGTCGTAGGTTATTTCGTTTGGACGTCGATGAGTAACAATAAAACGGCAGCTAAAAACATCGAAGCCGGTGACGTCTTTTTGGCTGAAAATGGCAAAAAAGACGGCGTAAAATCTACTGAGTCTGGCCTTCAGTATGAAGTATTGACGACTGGTAATGGCATCAAGCACCCAAAGGCCAGTGATAAGTTAAAGGTGCATTATCATGGCACTTTGGCTGACGGCACTGTGTTTGATAGCTCGGTTGAACGAGGCGAACCGCTTTCGTTTGGGCTCAATCAGGTGATAAAAGGTTGGACCGAAGGGGTTCAGTTGATGGTTGTAGGTGAAAAGACGCGCTTTTATATTCCTAGTCATTTGGCTTATGGCAACGGTTCTGCAGGGGCTATTCCGGCGGGTTCAATGTTGATTTTTGAAGTAGAGTTGTTAGCTATTAACTAGGGTCTGTTTATTCGTTGCCTCACGTCCATTTTGTGAATTTATCGTGTTTTACGTTATATTTAAACAAGTGCAAGTCAATCGGAGGTATGCGGTGTTGCAACGGTTATACAAGTCTATTTTTGTTGTATGTCAGATGTTAGCGATGTTTTTTGCCGCTTCGGTGTCTTTCGCTGCGCACAGTAAAGACTTGCATAT
>CALKGI010000231.1 GCA_938085045.1 uncultured Alteromonadaceae bacterium | reverse complement strand
GTACACCGCTTTAAGTTGGAAGTCCCAATCACCTTTTTTCGCTTGCTCTTGGATAGGAAAGGTTGAATAAAAAACGGTGCGGTCTTTGAAGTAGTTTTGTTTTGCTTTTTGCATCTCGACAATAAAATGCTCGCCTTTGTCGTTGGTGCAGTAAACATCGAATATTGCTTTACGACTGGCACCGCCATCAGGAAAGTGTTCAGTGTTTTTAAAGGTTAAGTCGACAATCTGTTCTTGAGCGCCCAGCAAGTCATTTAGAAAACTGATCAGCAAATGTTTGTTTTTTTCTTCTCCAAACAGCTTTTTAAAACCGAAATCAGTGTAGGGATTAATGAAGATTTGCATAGTGAACTCGATTGCTGACGTTGTGACGTGATGGCTGTGATTATCGCTGATTGGCGATTTTGGCGCAAGTTGTATGGTTTAATCGATAATTTGCACTTTTTCATTTTATTCATTGTTATTACCTTTTTTTATTATCTATTTTTATTATCTCTTTTTATTGTTACGTCGCTCTTATATTGTGCCGAAACAACCGGACTTTACCAACAAGCAAAAAAGGTGCAAGGCATTAAAATGGGACTTTCTCATGCTAAATTTTGTTAACCTCTTGACGGGCAGAATCTCTAGATAAACCAACTGGTAAAGGTCGATTTTTAAGTCGTTCATTAAGAATTTTAAACCGCATCACAAAGCGGTTGGTTTACCCACTGGGAATACCCTTAATTTCCTTTGGGTTTTCTTTTGGCGTAGCCTTTACCATCACTACTTAGTCTGGGTGAGTAATGGCAACCTTGATGGCTTGCAAGCGCAGTTGCGTGGTTTACTTTTAGCCACTAGTATAAAAGTTATGACATTAGTTCTTTGCAGTTAACCATAACAAATCACATGAGGAAAAAACAAATGGGCGTAAAAATAACCAATGATTGTCAAACATGGACCAGCGAACAAGATATGAAATTGATTGATGGACTTATCACTGTCTTCGAAGTCAAACATGCCAAAACGCTCAAGGTAGGCGAAGATTATCAAGTCTTCGAAGTGCCTGACAATGGCCGTGAATTTGGCTCTCAAAAACTCACTAAAAAAGAAGGTCGTACAGTCACATTTTCAAAACCACCAAGAAGATAGTAATGAAAGTGGAGAAATGGCAGTGACATGAATGTTCAAAACATCCGTAAATCATATTAGTCACTTCGTTTTTCATCATGTACAACTAGACCCAAAACCATTTCAGAGCGCGATGTTCAAAGCGACAAAGCCGTATTATATCTTCATCATCACGCTAACAGTGAACGTAAAAAACCGTCTTGCCAAACCTTTTGTCTATAACAACTATTTTGTTTTACGTGCGCTGTACTTCTACCTTTGAATTGCCCAACAACCTGTGACAAAGGCAATCAGTTTTGCAGTTGAAATGACCAGTGAGTACGGTCGAACATCAAAAAAGGCGCTGAAACAGCGCCTTTTTATCTTTCCTTATAAACTTACTTCACATACAACTGCAAAACAGGTGGGTTGGTATACGGTTTACCATTGGTGTAAATAGCCCAACCAGTGCCTCCACGTTGCGAAATCAATGATGTTGTAGAATAGTCATACAAGGCCGTTGAATACGGAGTGTTGGTGCTGCCAATAAACGAATAGTCACTACCTACGCTGTTGCAATCACCTTCTGCGTGAGCGATAACCGAATCAGTTAAATCGTCAGTCAGCGGTGTGCAATTGGCGCTGTTTAACGTGGTCATATTGTATAATGCCCATGCGTCGTTGTTGCCCGATGCATACAGTTGAGTAGACAACCCTTTAAGCGCCACCCACTTGTCACTCGGTAATACGCTTTCGGTGAGCGTCAAGTCAGTGACTTCGTCATTCACTGGTGCCGGAAATGACGCTTGCTCGCGAATACCCACTAATGTCCAACCGCCGCCTTGAGAATCCATATCACAATGTGCATTAAACGGTTCGATTGGACCACCATCATCAGGGTCAATCACATAGGTGCCGGTTGTTGCAGATGGGTCAGCAATTAAAATGGCATTACAGGTGGTGCCCTGTGACACAAGCGGTGGTGGCGGTGTTGGTCCCATACCTTGTGCATATTCTAACAAAGCGCCATAGTATTCTAATTCGCCAACCTGCAAATAGGTTTGCGCCTTTTGTGCATTCAAGATATGCAACCTGACATAACGAGATTGCAGTGGTGAATTCAAAGTGACAAACTCAACACCTGAAGACAAAGTGAGACTTTGATGGTCGGTAAAAGTAACGCCGTCATCAGAGACTTGAACAATCACATCTTTAGGTGCTCTGTCTTGATAAGAACCACTTTTATTGGTGATGCTAAAACCAGTAATATGAGCCAACTGACCAAAATCAACCTGTAACCACTGCGGGGCTGTCGCATAAGAAATCCACGCGCCATACTGAATCGGTGCACCTGCATCAGGATTGATTTTGGCTTTGGCAAAAAGGTGACCGTCAAAGGCCGCCGCTGCCGGATACAAAGCGTGATAAACCTGACTTGCAGAATAACTCGTTGGTACTAAAGAATTGGTGCCGCTTAAAGCGATGTTGCCATGCTCATTGGTTTTTTGCGTATAAACGGGTTCGAATGTCGCAACGTAGCGTAATCCCATCGTATCGCCACCATACAGGCTGTTATCGTGGGCAAAAATATGACCGTCGATTTCAACTACGCCAATAACTTCTGGCACATGGGTGGTTTCTGAATCGAGTGACTGCTCTTCGTGCAAACTCAAATTACCAAAAAATGTCTGCGCGGTGCTACTGCTACTCACGCTCAGAGTATGGGCATCAAAATAGTGTCCATCGTCAGTCTTACCGTGACTGGTGGCGTTATAAATGGCGACATAAGCAGACGACTCGACAGAATGACCATTGTTATGTTCTTGCTCAAACATTTTTGAACCAAAGGCATAACGGTTAACACTGAAGGCACGCGTTGCCCAGGCTTCAGGGTCTACTTGTGTTTGCGGCGATTGCAATACCACAGGCAGGCCGTCAAAAGGTTGTGAGAAAAAAATCTCGTCATTGCCCGGGTTCTGACTTTGAACACCCGCTTCCCAAATACTGCCGTCTGCCATGACATGACGACCTTTTTCGACCACCATATAAGAGACTTTTTCAGTGGGATGAACGCCGTCTAGATAACGCCATTCGTTAAAGCGAATGTCAAAACCGGTCGCGCTGACGTTGGTAATACTCACCACACCCGTTTCGCTATCATTAAGCGATGGCACACCAGCAATAACTACAGGGTCGACAAATCCGCTGATAGAAACGGTTTGAACATTACTATCAACATCGACAGTGCCTAATTCGACGGTAGCCGCCGACACTGCTGTTGAGGCAAATGTAGTGCCTAATAATAAGGCGATTAAACTGCTAAGTTGTTTTACTTTCATAAGTTACTGCTCCAATAATTCCGTTAGTTACAAAAATCTAAAGTTTGCTCACCGATGCCTAGAGCGCCGATATAGACGGATTCAAAGTTAAGGTAATTTAGTCAAACCGCCAATGAAAACAGCCAGTAACTGGGCGACATAAACTATTACCTCAACGACGCTTCCTATATATACTCATAATTTTCAACAACTTATAAAATCATCAAAGTGCCATGGGTTACTAGACAATATCCCGTCAGCGTGCCTAAA
>CALKGI010000230.1 GCA_938085045.1 uncultured Alteromonadaceae bacterium | reverse complement strand
ATAGGAAGTTGTATAAGGGATAGGAAGTTGTATAAGGGATAGGAAGTTGTATAAGGGATAGGAAGTTGTATAAGGGATAGGAAGTTGTATAAGGGATAGGAAGTTGTATAAAGGATAGGAAGTTGTATAAAGGATAGGAAGTTGTATAAAGGATAGGAAGTTGTATAAAGGATAGGAAGTTGTATAAAGGATAGGAAGTTGTATAAGGGATAGGAAGTTGTATAAGGGATAGGAAGTCGTACAAGGGATAGGAAGTCGTCTAAAGGATAGGAAGTCGTATAAAGGATAGGAAGTCGTATAAAGGATAGGAAGTCGTACAAGGGATAGGAAGTCGTACAAAGGATAGGAAGTTGTATAAAGGAAATGGATGAAGTGTTAATGGATTATTGAAGCAGTATGTTCGGTCTCGCGGTTGCGTTGTTTACACCAACCACGAAGAACTTCGTGACAGATTAATCAAACTTCGCTTTGCAGAGCGATTTCGTTAATCTGGAATTGAAAAAATCAATTGGGCAATGATTGCCCTGAGCGGAACTGCGGGATCAGAACAGCACTAAAGAGAGTCGGTTATTTTTCAGATTTTGAAAAATACCGGCTTTTTTATTGAATAAAGTAAATTGAGGGCTGTTGCAACAACCACTTTGGGCGACGATTTATCTTCGGACATGACTTTCGCTACGACCTCCTTTTTGCGGGGAGTTTATTGGAAGTCGGACCTATTGATTGCCAACCCCACCCTATGGCAATATTAATCCTTCGGTATTTGGCATTTAAATGCTCAATTTATCAGCAGGGGGTTGGTGTTTTGCAAGAAAATAGTGGTGTAGCGATGTTTGAAGTTGATGAAAAGGTCATGGACAATATAAAGCGCAGCTTTACCATTCCATCTAAGCCGGAACTGTTGATTGATTTACAGAATCAATTAAAGCTGCCCGAGCCTGATATCACCCTCATCAGTGACATCATCAGCAAAGACGTTGGCATTGCCGCTGGTGTGTTGCGGGTGGTCAACTCTGCTGCCTTTGGTTTGCCCCGTTCGGTGACCGATATCAAACAAGCTGCGATGTTTTTGGGGTTTGGCGGCGTTCATTCAGTCGTGACAGCCCTTGTGCTCAAACAATCGATGAGTAAACACACCTGTTGTATCTCACTCGACAGTTTTTGGGATAAAGCTTGCAGCGTGGCCAATGTCGCGATGTTTATTGCCAATCGCTTTAAAGACAAAATAACCCCTCAAGATGTTTACACCGCCGCACTATTTCAAGATTGCGGTATCCCGGCGATGGCGCTAAAGTTTCAAGATTACTTCAAGATACTCAAAGTAGCTGACCAAACAGTTAAATATACCCTTGCAGAGCTAGAAGAACGTAAATATCAAACCAACCATAGCGTTGTCGGTTACTTTATCTCAAGTACTTGGCAGTTGCCTCGTCCGGTTTGCCAACAAGTGTTAAGGCACCATGACCGAACGTTTTTATCTAGCCTTGACCATAGCACCGACCAACTCATTTACGCCGTAATTAAACTGGCTGAAAACACCTTCTCACATCACCAAAACGGCGAAGACACCCCAGACTGGAGTTATTGTCAGTCGTCAGTACAGGATGTGCTCGGTTTTGACGAAGACGACTTCGTTGATATTCTTGAAGATATCGAAGAATTGATTGTATAAGCAATAAATCTCCTTCGCATCTTTATTTGCTCATTGCGTGGCGGTTTAAAAAGGTTAATCTCACCCGGAGGATGGGTTAGGCGAGGTACGAGCCGTAACCCATCGGGCGATATTATAACCCATCTACAAACCTTGGAAGAAACTCCATCATCATTGAAATAGCCATTGTGCACATCAAGGTTTGGTGATTAACGACGAAAAACCGATGGGTTACGCGCAAGCGCTAACTACGGCTCGTTCCTCGCCCCATCCTCCATTGGTGCCAAATCGATTATCATGTGATATCCCCTCAAAAACCAAAAAGGCCCCTTAGGCAAAAAGCACAAAAGGGGCCGGAGGTAAAGCGGGTTAATAAAGCAAATTAAGGCAGCGTAATACTCCAGCTGTCAATTTTGCCCGTGTCGCCGTTGTAGGCGTCATACACTTTCAATGTCCAGTTGCCGTTGTACGACTCACCGCTGGCATTAACGCTGTAGGTTTTGAGCAAATCATCACTTGAATCATTCGACGTGTCTTTTACCCTGAAGCTTTTGCCACTAGGGGATACAACGTCGATACGCAAGTCACCAATGTAGGTGTGCTTAATGTCAACCTTAACAGAGATAGTGCCGTTGCTGCCTGAGTTGTTCACAGCCAACACACTTTGCGAGGTATTCTTATCAGTGATGGCTACATCAGCAGTGTTTTCGAAGAACTTCACTTCGTTACCACCACCGCCACCGGCTGGTGTGTAGCTAGCAGTTAGGTTCATACCTGAGTACGCGCTGTAAGCATTGATCAAAACATGGTATTTGCCAGCTTGTACTGAACTGATATTACAAGTTTCGCCATTACCCGATGCCCATGAACGACATTCGTAGCTGCTGGTTGTTGGGTTGCCGTTGAATTTCACATACAAATCAGCATCACCAGTACCGCCCGCTGTAACAAACTTAAGGTCGGTTGCCCCAGCTGGTACGTCAATGGTGTAGAACGTTTGGTTGTTCTTAGCACCTGCAAGGCTGGTTTTGGCTACGCCATTTTCTAGCACTGTACCGCCAGTGTTACCACCGCCGCCATCAGATTCAAGCATACCGTGGTTCTCAAAATGACTGCGATAAACCGCCGCATGTGGGCCACCCGGATACAACGCCTCGGCAGTGGCGACAATCGAAGTTGCCAAATCACGCATTTTTAGATTAGAACCCAAACCAAAGTGCGCTTGCAAAATGATTTTGTCCATTTCTGTACGAGCACGGCCAGCTGTCATCAACTCTTTAAGGGCTTGGAACAAAGGCGTTGACCAAAGTTCATCACCATTAACACCATTGTGGTTTGAGTGAGCACCGTAAGCGTGGCTGAAGTCATATTGAGCAGTCGTGCGATTCATCACGCGGCCCGGCCAGCTTGATGCGCTGTGTCCGTCCCAAGTCATGACTTCGTCAGGCTTGTATGTTTTGCCGTTTGGTGTGCTGTAGCTGTAAGAACCGGCCCAGTAATCACCAAAACCTTCACCCATGGCACCGGTATCACCACCGCTCCAGTTGCTGTTGATGTTGCGATGAATGGCATGGCCATATTCGTGCAAAATTACATCGGCATCTTCGTTATCATCAACACCACCATGGCCAAAGGCCAAGTAGTCGCTGCTGCCGCCATAGCTGTAGTGCGAGTTGTCGGCACCTTGTACACCATCGGTGTCTACTCGTAGGGCACGTTCAATAATGCCGGTGCTGCCAGTAAAACCAAGGCTTTGAATGTAACGTTGGTTTTGGTCAAGATGGAAATAAGTGGTGGCATCGTTAAAAGCGTTGTTGCCACGAGTGGCAGTCCAGCTGCCGTTAGAACTGGTGCTAGGTGCACGAGTCGGCGTTTCAATTTCGGTAATGTTAACGTATTGACCTGACAGCGAGTATACCCCGTTGTTCAAGCTAACACCTTGCAAGCTACGGCTTACATAGGCAGCGGTAAAACTAGAAGCTGAATCACTATCTTCAAGTCCTGCATTTTGCAAAGTTGTACGCGGGTCTGGATCAAATACTTGAGCAGTAGCCGTTGCAACAGCAGTGGCACGAACCACAGTTGTGGTTTTATTTACCGCATTAACACGGTTGGTTTCATTGGCACGGTCAAGTACGGGGCCTTTGCGTGTTTGCAATGATTCAATAGAAGGCATTTCGCCATGGCGGCGTAAGGTGGTTGAATAGTCATTCAATAACTCACCACGGTTGGCATCGATGTACATCATGCGTCCACCGGTTTCACCTTCGGCGGCAATATGAACACGGTGTGCCAAGTGGAATTGTCCATTATCATCAACGTAATAAACCAACTCGCTAGAGGGGGCGCTGGTCAAATTGTCACGTACTTGCAGCATATCCCACGCATTACCGATGGCTTTGTCGGCGCTGATAGTCGGTGCCGCAGTAAACAAACTTCTGCGCTCAAGGGCAGGCGTAGTTTGATGGGCGCTGTTAAATACTTTTGAAATGGTATGGCCATCGTTATCTATGGTCACAATCACTTCGGCTTTATCTACCGGCACTTTGCCAAGATACTGAGCAAAATGATAGTGGGTGCCAAGTAAACTTTTACGTGTCTGCTTTAAACGCAGGCTGTTGGCGTTAGATACGCCAAAACGTCCGAATTGATTGTTGATGTAGGCACGAGCCAAATCAGCATTCATGTCAGAACTAATGGTGCTATTGGGCTCAATGATGAGTTTAGGCGTAGAGCGATTTTTATCGCTGTGAAAGCTGATTTGCTCGGCAAAAGCACTGTTTGATGCAATCAACGCTATGGTCGTCGCTAATACGGCGGGTATCATTTTTGGGCTTGGTTTTAGACGTGATTGAGTGTTCAACGCCCGTGTTTTATTATTGTGGGTCATGTTTTGTGCTTCTCTCTTGTATTTAGATTTATTGTTTTTCAATTTGTTATTGTTATAGGTGTTTATTGTTCTGGTAAAACGAGCGATTATTGTTGTTATTGGATAAAAGTACCTTTTACGACAGTGTCCGGCCTGTTTTTTCAGCTCCCTTAAAGATATATCAACAATCTGTTAACATGGCAAAGTTTATAATGTATCAAAAGAGGGCGTTTCGTTACGTTTAGATACAATTGGAGGGGGAAAGGCAGGTGACTGAGCCATGTTTTCGTCGCTGCCGCTGTTTTGGCCTGCGGCGATAAAAATAAAAAGCTTCACACGGAGGCTCGGAGTTACGGAGGTTCACGGAGGAAGATTAGAAACACAATAACAAAAGAAAAAGTTAAGATAATAGTTACAGAATAAAATGGAGATATACAAGCGACCGAATTGTTACCCTATTTGAACAATGCTCCTTTTTTGGTGTGTTTTTGCCTTAGGTCTTTCTCCGTGAATCTCAGTGCCGCCGTGTCTTCGTGTGTAGCTCTGGTCTTTTGGCAGCACAGGCCGCCGTGCGGTAGCGGCCAAGAAAGGTTTGCGCACAACAATATTAACTTGCCATCTCGACCATAGTCGACAAACAAATTGCCTGTAAATCGGCACAATAATGGCTGTTTACTCGCTCATAGGCATTCTCGACCATGGTATCGACTTCTTCTGGCGACATGGCGTAAAAGCGAGTGATGATTTGTGCCAGTCCGGCTTCATCTTTTGGTTGAACCCTCAAGCCGCTTTCTAAAGTGAGCATCTCTTTGCAGCCCATAAAGTAGGTGGTGATCACCGGCAGTTTCAATGCCATGGCTTCTTTAATTACTACCGGGCCTGAGTCTCTGTCGCCGCTATCAGCCATTTCAAATGGTGCAATCATCGCAGCATAACAGCGGGCGTTTTCAATCAACCAAGTCGATTGTTTGGTGCCCAAAAAGTTAATGTATGCCGTTAATCCCAATTCTACAGCATGTTGTTTGAGCGCACCGCGTAATACGCCGTCACCAACAATATCTAACGTGGGACGTATGTCTCGGTCAATTAAATTCAATGCATTGAACAGCGTAAACAATCCCTTGGTTTCGCTCAAACGACCAATGAACAACAGTTTTCCAGTGTTGGCGTTTTGCGGTGCAGTACCGTCTTGAACTTGAAGATCACCTTGAGTTACAGTGCTGTCATTAATCTGTTGCTGCTTACCAATGTTGTTAAAACGGTCTGTTTCAACGCCACAATAAATCAACGAGGTATTGGCTTGGGGTGCGAGGCTGTTAAAGTGGTGTGCCATGTCCAGGCATACGGCCACGGCAAAATCCACCGACTTAAGTTTTAACGACAAATCTTGTGGTGAAGCGTAAATATCGTGGCCATGGCCAACAAAAGAGACGGTAACGCCACACAATCGTGCGGCAACAATGGCTGTGGCTGCCGCAGATTGCGAAAAGTGGGCATGAAAATGCGTGCAGCCAGTCTTTTGCGCTATATAGGCTAATTTCAGGGCGTTACCAAGTAACGACTTAAAAGGTATGCCGCGCTGGTGGAGCGCAAACTTAATGCCCTTAAACATACTGCTTTTAAGCAGTGGTAAAGCTTTGAACGCCAGCGCGTTGCTGTGATCGCAAAGATAAATGGTACGTTCTTTAAGGCTGCCATCGTATGATTGGTATTGCCCGTCGTGATGGTTAAAGGCAATAGGCTGTATTTCATGGCCGCATCGTTCCATCGCCCGTATTTCGGTGCTGATAAACGTCTCTGAAAGTACAGGGAAACTCGACAGAATATAACCAATTTTGTTCATTTTTTTATCCATGCTTTAATTCACTTTGTGCGCCATATCCATTAGGGTTCAAACTTTGCCAGCGCCAGCTATCGGTCATCATTTGTGATAACGACCGTGTTGCTGTCCAGCCTAGTTGGTTATTGGCCAAATCTGCATTGGCCCACGACGCGCCAATATCACCCGGGCGACGGTCTTTAATGGCGTAAGGAACCTCAATGCCAGTGGTTGAAGTAAAAGCGTTGACCAACTCCAAAACCGAATAACCAGAGCCAGTACCAATATTAAAAGTATGCATACCCGAATGACTATTGAGATATTCGAGCGACTTAAGGTGCGCATCGGCCAAGTCAACCACATGAATGTAATCACGTACGCCGGTGCCATCTGGAGTATCGTAATCGTCACCAAAAATCGACAATTGAGCGCGTAGACCAATAGCAACCTGCGAAATAAACGGCATGATATTAGCGGGTGTCCCTTGGGGGTCTTCACCAATCAAACCTGATTCATGTGCACCAACAGGGTTAAAGTAACGTAGTAATGCCACCGACCAACGACTGTCGGCAGTGTGTAAATCAGCTAACATCTGCTCAATCATTAATTTGGTTCGGCCATAAGGGTTGGTTGCACCGGTTGGCATGTCTTCTGTGACGGGCACTTTGTCTGGTAGGCCATAAACATTGGCGGTTGAGCTGAATACTAAGTTGAATATGTGATGCTTCGCCATGGTTTCACAAAGGGCCAAGGTGCCGCTGATATTGTTGCGGTAATAATGTAAAGGGGATTCGATTGAATCAGTGACTGACTTTAATCCAGCGAAGTGAATGACAGCGCTGATGTCGTGTTTGCTGAAAATACGGTCAAGCAACGGTTGGTCTTGAATGTCGCCGTTATAAAACGTAGGCATGACACCTGTGATGCGTTCTACTCTGTGTAGTGATTCAACAGACGAATTAGACAAATTGTCGATCACGACAACATCATGGTCAGCGCTTATCAATTGCACTAAGGTGTGTGAACCGATATAACCGGCACCACCTGTCACTAAAATAGTCATAAAAAACCCTTTTGTTTTTGCCGGTTGTTCACCCGGCAAAAGGGTAAATGACCAACGTTTATTTTTTGTCTGTTTTCCAGCCCTGAATTTTGCGATACAAAGTTGATGGACTGAGTGCTAATTGAGCTGCGGCTTCAGGCACGTTGCCATCGCATTGTGCAATTGCGGCTTCAATGATCTTGCGCTCGTAAACACCAAATGGTTCAATTTTACCATCGCTGTTCAAACCAAAGTCATTTGAAGGCTGACTGTGCTCAATACCTGTTTCATTTTGAGAAGCGGTTGAGTGATTGCTTAACTGCTCTGTAGACTGTTCCCGTGTCTGTCCTGTTAACTGTTCAAAAGGCAAGCTTTGTGCCACATTGCTCGAAACTGAATCTGTTTGTACCGCGCTTGAATGAGGTTCGTCGTTATTTGTACTTATTTGCTTGGCTGGCGGGACGGGGGCACCCTTAATTGAGTTCAATGGTGGTGGTAAAAGTTGTGGTGTAATGGTTTGAGTATTGTTCAAAACAACAATCATTCTGATCACGTTTTGCATTTGCCTAATATTGCCAGGCCATTGATAAGTCAGCAAAATTTGTTCAGCTTCAGGGCTAAAACCGGTGATTTTACGGCCCTCTTCTGCGGCATAAATTTTAAGCAAGTGATTGGCAATGAGCACCACATCTTGGTCGCGCTCTCGCAATGGTGGTAGGTTAAGTGGGATCACATGCAGACGATAATAAAGATCTTCTCGAAAGTTGCCTTTGGTGACTTCTTCGAGTGGACTACGATTAGTGGCACAAACAAAACGGATATCGATTTTTCTCTCTTTGTCACTGCCAACCTTACGATAAATCCCGGTTTGAATGAATCGTAGCAATTTGCTTTGCAAATTGAGATCCATTTCGCAAATTTCATCGAGGAACAAAGTACCACCGTCAGCTTGCTCAACAGCGCCTTCGCGTTCTGAATGTGCGCCAGTAAATGCGCCTTTTACATGACCAAAAAACTCACTTTCCATTAACTCTTTAGGGATTGATGCGCAGTTAAGTGCAACAAAAGGCATCTGAGCGCGAGGGCTTCGGTGATGAATGGCCAAAGCACAAAGCTCTTTACCGGTGCCGCTTTCGCCGCAAATGAACACGCTTGCTTTGCTCAAGGCGACATTGTCTATCATATGATAAACCTGCTGCATTGCCTTTGAACCACCAATAAAGCCATGATATTGCTGACGTGCGTCATCGGCTTCGTGTTTGCTCATTTGTTGATTGAGATTTTGGTGATCAAGGGCATTGTTCACCGTACTGTTAAAGTGCTCGGCATCAAATGGTTTGGTCAAAAAGTCAAAAGCACCTGATTGCATCGCCTCAACAGCAACATTAATTGTGCCATGGCCGGTAATGATGATCACTGCACAAGGTAAATGATTGTCGCGGATGTATTTTAATATCGACATACCTGGAATGTCGGGCAATTCTAGGTCGAGGATCACCAATTGTGGCGGGTTTTCTTTTATATGGAGTAACCCGGCACCACCATTATCGATATGGGTGGCGTCGAGGCCTGCTTTTGACAAATAGCTCAGATAGATCATAGCGTGAGATAGGCTGTCTTCTATCAACAGGATGTTAGGCCTGTTTGTGGCGTCTTGATGATTCAAAAGATTACCTATTATTAATGATTGCGTTGCATATTAAGAGCACATGATTTGCTCGACCTTGGCGATTGGCCAATTAGACTATATAAAACAACTTCCGAAATTACCCTGCTAATCTAGGTTGTATCGGTTTCCATCTACGGACCGTAAAGTGGAATGAAGACATACCCTACCGTATTGTAAATAAATTGTTGTAAGCTTTTCAAGATCAAACCACTTTAATTTGCCTGTGCAGGCCAAATAGCGGCCCAACAGCGTGTGGCTTTGTGCTTGTACAACAGGTTTGGTTAGATAATCGTAAAAACCGAATGCTTAGGCTTTGTTGAAATATTGATTTAACACATTGATTGATAAGCCCACAATCGAGACTCTAGTGTGAGTTTTTCATCTTATTGTATGCCAGTGTAGCTTAGTGTCAGTGGTTTTGGGGAATTCTATATGGTGCTCTAAGGTGATCGACTGTGAATTATGGCGCTTTTCGGTTTTAGCAATAGCCTCCAAAGAGGCAATTGCAAAAAAAGCATCGGTGGTTGGTGTTTTTAAACTTGTCCTAACCCGGTTTTATACTCAACAAAGGCTTGTTTTACCATGGGCAATAGCGCCAGTAAATGGACGATTTTTGGCTCGGCTGTGGCACTGCGCTGTTCGGCAAGTTTTTCAATTTCTGCGGCCAGCTCGCCCAAAGCGTTAGCGCCAAAAGTACGGGCGCAGCTTTTTACTGAGTGGGCTTGAATTCGAATTTGCTCTTCATTACCCGCCAAAGGGTTGTCTGCAATGATGGTGAATCGGGTATCTAACTCTTTTAAAAAGGCGTCAATTAATTTGGGCATCATCTCGACTGACACATCGTTAGAAAGTTTGGCAAGTACAGCGGTATCTATTGTGAAGGTTGACATATCAGGCTCATTATCATCAAAGTTTTGTTGGTTGAGGTTTTCAACCGACCAGTTGTTAGAACCATTGCATTGCCACATACAAAACCATAGTAAGGGCATTAGTGTACGAATGATTATAAAGGAAAAGTAGTTCATCGTTAATCCTGTTTATATCCAAGTGATCTTAAAATGCCAAAATAGTGCATTTGAAGACACTTGGGTATAGTTAAAAGTCGGCAAATAAAAAAGCGCTTTTCTTGATCTTTTTGATCAAAACTTTGCTGAGCCAGGGCAATCTCTTACCCAATTTCTGGCACTGGCGAATAAGCTCAACCCCAAGCAGCGGGTTGGCGAAGTCATTCATCACGGTGCCTGCCAAATTAACTTCCACAGTGTGTAAAATGTCCATTGCTTCTCTAAGCTGATGTTTCTGAGTCTTGCCTGATTTGACCACCACTACCGCTGCATCACAGCACGTTGCAATATGCTGGGCTGGTATATTTCTTTGATTGACCAGACACAAAGGCGAAGTATCAAAAATTATGCAGTCGTGATGTTCTTGCCAGTAGCTGATCATCCGATTTAACATCGCATGCTCTCTAAATCGCACCGGATTGTTGTCGGCACAGGGGCGAGGAATGACTTTGACTCCCGGGCCGCCTTGAATTTTGATTTCATGTGCCATGTGGTTAATTGCACAATCCCAATCGGCTGGCGGCGGCGGATGATCGGGTTTGTCATCAGGGTGGTGCATCATGGCCTTTGAAGAAATTGAAACCTGTTCTATACCCGTTTCATTGGGGTCTATCATACGGCTGACTACCGGGTTGTGCAGATTTAAATCAACAATCAACACATTAAGATTTACCGCTGTTGCCCGTTGCGCCAATGCACAAACCACCGACGTTGTACCTTCACCTGGGTTACTTGATGTGACGCACAAAGTACGAACACCACGCCCGATTGTTTTAGCATAAATTCGATCAACTTCTTGATATAAATAAGGAAAAGTCATAAGTCGCTAACCTCCCCCAAGAATTTTCAGCACCGAAAGTACGCTAACAGTGTCTTGAATACCGTCTAATACGCGATTCCAAGTACTGTCTTGTTTGTGCAGTACGTACACGGTATCACCACTGCTTAAACGGGGTAATTGCGAAAAATCGCCAGATTCAGAAAAATCGATTAAATCAAAATTACTGACATTGCTCAGACATTCCGCCTCGCCTTGAGCCTGACAAGGCGCACCATTGACGACCACAATATTAGAAGCTAAAGCGGTTGAGGACAGTCCCCCAGCTTGAGCTAACAAGTCTAAAATCGTCATCGAGCCATTGAGCCTGTAACGGCCTTGGGTGTTAACAGCACCAAGCACCCTGACGGTTTTGTCATGGTGATCATTGGCTAACAGGCGGTTTTTGTTAGGCAGATAAATGACATCGCCAGTGGTTACCTTGGGTAATAGGCTGTCATCGCCAGTTTCAAAGTATTTACCGAGGTTTAAATGGGTGACTTTAGAAGTTTTACCGTTACGGTGGGTGATGCGTATATTGTTAATATCGGCCTTGTCGTTGGGGCCTTTAGCGGCAGCGAGAATATCTAAAAAATGCATACGGTTGTTGAACAAGTAACGCCCCGGTGCTGTGACTTCACCCATCACATAAATAGACTCTTCGGCTGACTGTTGCAACCAATTGCTTTTTTCATCATTTTTAGCCTGAGAAACCATTGGCACGATGACCGTGTCTTTTGGTTGTAACTGGGGAATTGAGGCCAGCGCACCGCCTTGTTCAATAAAGGTTGCCATGTCGAATATACGGCTGGTGACATTGCCCTTGTCATCGCGTGACAGAATTTTAACACCGGCCAGATTAGCCTTATTGTTTGGACCACCGGCACGGGTGAGCAAATCAAACAAAGTGAGGTTCTCATTCCAATCGAATTGACCGGGATTTAGTACTTCACCCATGACCTGCACGCCTTGGTGGTCGCTACCAGAAGCATTTTGAGAGACATATTTGGCATCAAAGTCGACCTGAACATTGCCCATTAATGAAGAGGCTGGCACAAAAATAGTATCAAGTGACAACAACTGGGGGAGTTTTGATGAATCGCCTGAATCAAGATAATACTTATAATCAAATGTTAGTACTTTACCGTCGCGCCTGACCTGCATTTTGTCGAGTTGGGCACCGGGGATAAGCCCTTGCGCCAAGGTAATGGCTGCTTGAATACCTGAACCGGGTGGTAAATCGATATTGCCGGGTTTTTTCACATAACCGAGCACACTAATGATTAATCGGCGTTCTTTCAAAATTAATTCAAACGCAGATAAATCGTGGAGTACCTCTTCAAGCTGGGTTTTTACTTTTTCAGTCGCTTCAATGAGAGTTAGACCCTGCAAATAGACCTCACCAACCTCAGGCAATAACAACTTACCGTTGCGTTTGATGGGCATAGTGATATTGAGGGTGCTTTCTCCGGGCAGTGACAAATACAAGGCATCACCCGCGCGCAAGGTCGTTTGGTCAGATGCTACTGCACTAAACGACAAGGCAAGCGACAGCGCAAAGCAGCACTGTAACCAAGCGAGTATCGGCCAAAGAGGAAATTTAACAATGGTGGTCATCGTCTTCCAGCTAATCGTTGTCTTTTCGCCACACGATTGACGGTTGCGTTTTTATTCTGGCGTCTGCTACTGACCAATCGGCGCAGCATTGAGCGTTTAGTGCCATATTCTTTTTGGCTGGCTTGATGTTCAAAGTCGGCCAGCGTATCGGCACAGTCAATCATGCGGTTGATGCGCAGCATTTCAACGGTATCGCGAGGTTGTCCGGTAAGACCAAGAATGGCCATCGAGTATTTCTGTGGTTTGATGCGTTTATAAATATAAACTAAAAAACCAATACCAGACGAATCGATAAAATCAATGCCCGACAAATCAAACAACACTGTACCGTTGATTTGGCTTGGCAATTGTTCCAAAACTTCCCTTTGCGCCTGAATAAAACGGACGTCAAGCTTTCCTTTGAATGCGATGATCAAATGGTCATTATAAGAAGAGCGTGTAATGGGCATTTTTTTTTATTCCTCTACATTTTAGGTCTGTTTCGTTTCAAGCCCCCAAATGTCGCAAGGGGGAATACAACCTAGTGCAAGTGGTATACCAGAAGTTAAATTTTTGTTATCTTATTGAATATTAACGGTTTTAAAAAACACTTTCGATGATTGGTTGTTACCGTTTACTGGCGCAATTTGCAATTTGGGAGGCGGTTTTACGTGAGTAATTGCATAATGCGATGCAGGGGCGAGGGTTGTTTTAGTCATTATGGAATTGAGAGTAGATGATATTTTGAGCTGTGACTTTGCTGTTACCCTACTCTTTGTAAGAGCAAATCAACTTCTTGTCATCTTCTGGAGTTAAGTGCTTTCTTCAAAGCTTTCTATAAAAGGACAGTCACATAATAAGAGCAAAAAATAGACAGTATCAGATTCTTAATCTAGAATTTTAGAGCGTTTACAAATTAGCCCCTAACATGGAATGTATATTATGACTCAGGCACGGAGTAGTCTCATCGATTATTTAGAAACCCCTTATTATCACATTATCAGCCGATGCGTTCGTCGCGCTTTTTTGTGCGGCGAAGACGAACTCACTGGCGAGAGTTTTGAGCATCGCCGCCAATGGCTGGTTGACCGCTTTAAGTTTTTAGCCACAAGCTTTACCATAGATATTTGCGCCTATGCCGTGATGAGCAATCATTATCACCTTGTGCTTAAAGTTAATACTGACGAATCTGTCGCTATGAGCGATGATGAAGTTGTTACTCGTTGGACCGCGGTTTATACCGGTGGTGATGTATTGGTTGAACGCCATCAAGCAGGCGAAGCCAGTGCGATAGAAAGTGAAGTCGCTAAATCGATAATAAATCAGTGGCGTGAACGCTTGAATAGCATCAGCTGGTTTATGAGT
>CALKGI010000229.1 GCA_938085045.1 uncultured Alteromonadaceae bacterium | reverse complement strand
TTCACTATAACAGATCCGACTGGGCTCTTGACAATGAATACGAGATTTAAGTTTCCATCACCTACCTCGTTAACTTCCCAATTTTGAATATCTTGTCCGATTATGGATGTTAACTCGCTTACATTCATTAGCCGCTCTGGTAAGCTTTGGGGCGTTAACGGCTCATATAAATTGTTCATACTTGCACACTCCTCACGCGTCAAAACAAAATATCCAATCTTATATGTCAAATGTCAATAGACTTGACATCTGAAAAAAAGCTCGACACGATCGAATATTGGGAGGATTTTAATGTCAGACATAGCCTGTGTAATAACTAAGCTAGAAAAGTCTTTCGGGCCAAACAGAGTATTGCGTGGTATCAATATGGATCTTCCTTCAAGCCAGGTTACTGTTTTGATGGGAGCAAATGGCGCGGGAAAATCTACATTGGTTAAAATACTCTGCGGCGTAGAACTGCCAGATGGAGGGACGGTTGAGCTTTTTGGTTCTTCCTTCACGCCTAAGTCGCCAATCGAGGCATCGCGGGCAGGCGTAATAACTGTTCATCAATCGATAAACGATGGCGTGGTGCCTGATCTTGATGTTACATCGAATTTATTATTGGACAATCTAGCCCAACCAGGGAGTAGCTTTCTTTTAAATCGGTCAGTGATGCGAACTCGGGCAAAAGAAATAGCTGAATCCATTAATTTTACAGGTGACCTAGATATTGCTGTTTCGAGGTTAGGTATTGCAGATCGACAGATGATAGCAATTGCTCGCGCTGTAGCGTGCAATCCCAAGCTTCTTATTTTGGATGAACCAACATCCTCATTATCTGCCAGTGAAGCAACTCGGCTTTTCAATGTAATTGAAAAGCTTAAGAGCGACGGAGTAGCAATTCTTTATATATCCCATCGTATGTCAGATATCCGAACTATCGCAGATCGCATATTAGCCATGAGAGATGGCCAGATATCTGGAGAATTTCAGGGAGAGCACTTAGACTATGAAGGCGCAGTTACCGCAATGTTAGGGAAAAAAATGACTGATTTTAAAGTCACAGTGTCTGATTCCTCTACTCCAATGTTACAGTTATGTGGCTTGCGTCTTTCTGGCGATAGCATGCCTATAGATTTGACAGTGTCACGCGGTGAAGTCGTCGCTGTGACTGGATTGCTTGGTAGTGGTAAAAGTTTACTTTCTTCAATTTTATTCGGCTTAGAAAAAGCAGCAAGCGGCAGGCTACTTTTAGAAGGTTCCGATTTTAATCCATACAACCCAGGGAATGCTATAAGTAAAGGTGTGCACATGAGCCCAAAAGACAGGGCAAATAATGCCGTCATTGGAGATTTCGACATTGAGGAAAATTTAATTTTACCCTTCACAAGATTTTTTTCTAACTTTGGCTTCAAGGACAAAAAAAAGCAGCGCGCTGCATGTGTTGATATGATTAATACAATGGGCATAGTATGTCAGCAGGGCACAGATGGTATTGGTACGCTATCCGGAGGCAACCAACAAAAAGTCATTGTAGGTCGTTGGCTAGTTAGGCCCTGTAAATTACTTATTCTAGATGAACCGTTCCAAGGTGTCGATATTAAGGCTCGCCGTGATATAGGCGAGCATATACGAGCAACATCAGATAAACGCGCCACGTTGGTTTTTGTTTCTGAATTAGACGAGGCAATAGAAATAGCAGACAGAATAATTGTGTTGTATGAAAAAAGTATCGCTGGAGAACATTTAAATGGAGATTTAAATCTCTCTGAATTGATGTCTCAGGTGTCGGGAAATTCAACAATACTAAAACAGAATGAAATTATACAATGAAAAAAGATATTTTTCGAGAATTTGCTATCCGCTTTGGGTTTTTATTGCTTGCAGGATTACTGATTGTATTTTTTAGTGTTTTCGCAGACGGGTTTGCAGGTCCTAGGTCGGCTGTATTTATTTTCCAATCTGTTGCAATCACAGGTATCTTGGCGTTAGGAGTCACTTGTACTTTAGTCGTTGATGGGTTCGACCTTTCAATCGGATCAGTTACAACCTCTGCGCTGATGCTTTCTGCTTATATGATGGTTGTTCTTGAGCAAAGTGCCTTAGTGTCCGTTCTGGCTTGTATGCTTATGGGGGCGGGCGTTGGACTCGTTAATGGGCTATTAATAGTCAAAATGCGTGTTCCGGATTTGTTGGCAACTTTAGGCATGATGTTTTTGCTCATTGGCTTGCAGAGAATACCTACCGAAGGACGCTCAATTTCCACAGGCATGCGATTGCCCGGAGGTGAAGTTGCTGATGGAAATTTTGCGGAAGGGTTCTTATGGTTAGGCAGACACCGGGTTGATTTTTTTCTGGAGAAGTTAATTCCAGTGCCAGTTATAATATTTTTAATTATTGCCGTTTTAGTTTGGTTGTTTCTCGAAAAAACGCGTCATGGTCGCCTCATGTATGCGATTGGCTCAAATGAGCGGGCAGCTTCATTGGCTGGAACAAACGTTTTTGGTTATAAGGTTTTAGCATATATGATATCTGGAGTAACCGCTTCAATTGGTGGTGTATTACTAGCGGCTCGGCTGGGTCGTGGAGATATTGCATCAGGTAACAACCTGCTTTTAGATAGTGTAGCCGCGGCATTAATTGGATTTGCTGTTTTAGGTGCCGCAAAACCAAATGCGTTTGGAACGGCAATTGGTGCGCTGTTTGTTGGTATTTTGTTGCAAGGTTTAACAATGATGAATGCTCCTTATTATACTCAAGATTTTGTAAAAGGAGCCGTGCTGGTGTTTGCTCTTATATTCACGTTTGCTTTATCGTCTCGTGTTCGAGGAGGTGGGCATTAAATTACTAAATATAACCTTCAAGGAGAAAAAAATGAAAAGAATAAAACTAAGAATGACTAAGTTAGTTGGCCTTACCCTGACTGCTTTTGGGCTTGCAACAAGCAGCTTTGCAGCTGATATGCCAGCTCCATTTGATAATCCAGGAAATGTAAAAATTGCTTTAGTTCGATATCTTTCCACCGGTGACTTCTTTCAGGCTTATTTAGGAGGCGTCGAGTCGCAAGCTTCTGCTCTTGGAGTAGATTTACGCATTTTCGACAGTCGACAAGATGCAGCCCTGCAAGCTGATATGGTTGACCAGGCAATCGCTCTTGGCGTACATGGAATCGTTATCCAACATGGCTTGACTGAGTCAATGAAAGAGGCAGCACAAAGGGCAGTTGATGCTGGTATCAAAGTAGTTGCTTTTGATGTAAACGTGGAAAATGCAGCAATACCACAAGTGGAACAATCTGACTATCTTCTTGGAAAATTAGCACTTGAGCAGGCCATTAAAGATAACGGAAATGCTTTCAAGGCGGGTTATGTTTACGTTCCTGGTATTGCTCCTCTAGATCGCAGAAACGTGGCTTGGGAAGAAACACTAGCCGCGAATTCTGGGATTGAAGAGGCAGCAGTTTTTGGTACTCTCGATAATCCTATTGCCAATAGTAATGCGAACCAGGCTCGTTCCGTGTTGCAAGCAAACCCTGACATAACTGTTATGTTCGCGCCATATGATGAATTTGCAAAAGGTGTAAAAATTGCTGTTGATGAAGCAGG
>CALKGI010000228.1 GCA_938085045.1 uncultured Alteromonadaceae bacterium | reverse complement strand
CAGCCCCTTGGCTAGAGGAGTATTGGCTGCCACTTGAGGCGCTAGAAAAAGCGGCAAAATAATTTTGGCCACCAACGGTGCGGTTAACCGCATTATAAAATAACTGATCGTTGCCTCCTCGGGCCTGATGCGTCGCCATTTCGCGGTCCTCGAAGGCAACGGCCATTTTCATGTCCATCGACGAAACGCTCAGCAATGACACCGCGATACCGGTAATAGCAATCACCATCACCAATGAAACCATCAACACAAAGCCTTTGCTTTTATTTAAGCGCCTGTTAAAGCTTGTCATTATTGCCACTCCCCATTCACTGCGTTAATGATACTCACTGTGGTGGTAAACAACATGCGCCGGTAATTGTCATCGTTGCCATTAACCGTTCTATCGCCCATGGTGTAGGTATTTTTATTGGTATATTTAAAATCTTTTTCGAGCGCTCTGGCCAACACATAAATCCTAGCACTCAAAATAAAACTGGTATCAGCAGAGCCTTGGTTCCAAAAATCTCTACTAACATTTTCTGAGCCGACATAACTGTCGACTCGGCCATCTAAATCAACATCAATACCAAACATCACGCGGATATTCTCAATGCCATCAATCACAGGTTCTGAATTCATTTGCGCTAGGCCATCGGTGCCGACAATCAAGCGCCTTCTCATTAAGGTTGGTACCGTACTGCCGTAAAAGTCTTTGTCGGCAACATAATAAACCAAATGCTGATACATCCAGTTAGTCGAATTTTCTATCAAAGGAAAAGTGCTAGAGTCGGCGTTACCAGCAACAATTGCAGCCGTACTTGACGAAGAAATAAGATAGTAACGATTGCTTCTAAAACTCCCAGTCGTGGTGGCACTGCTAATGGCTCGTTTGATTTGCACCACATCACTGGGGGTATTAGCATCAGTAATACAGCCCAGCACACTAGCTGATGTTGCGGTGGTTGCCCACAAACTCCAAAATGCCCAATCGCTGGCAATAGGAAAACTGCCATCGTTGGTTGAATTACTACCACCCGAGCAATCGGTGCCTGGTGCTGCGGGTGCGGCTAGTAGGTCGCTGCTCAGCTGGCTTTGATATTGGCCCCAAAAACCTGAATGCTCGATGTCACGGCGTAAAATGCTAATCGCCAAACGACCGTTTTCCTGAACCTCACCAATGCCTAGTGTCTCGGAGGTTGCCCCCCGCATCGCGCTGAAAGTCACCATCACGCCACCAAGCAGAAATACCCCCACACTCAATGCAATCATGGATTCGAGTAAAGACAAACCCCGTTGATATTTAAGGTGTTTATTCATCGATGCGCTAACCTGTGGTCTCATCAATAACCCCTAAAAAATGAACGTGTCAATATAAACCTGACGACGACTATCACTAGCACTGCCGCAGGTTGAGGCCAAAGAGCCTTCGGTTTTACTCGTAGCGGCATCAGTTGTTTCAGTTCTGCCGTGCCAAGAGATCACCACTGATACTGCCCCCGCAAGATGTGAAATACAGGCTGTGGGATTCGTCAATCCGCCAACATTGGCTTGAGATTGCACCACATCAGCACCAAAAACCGCCATTTGCCATTCATACAAGTCACTGGTTGCAATCTGGGCAGATGAACACATCGAACCGATACTTTGACAGCGATTTACAGAGGTGTTGGCCTCAAAGCCATTATAAGTACCAGAGTAAGAGCCTGAGGTAACACCCGCAGTATTCACTCGCATCCGCTGAACAATGTCGTTGGCAAGAGAAGTGGCAAGCGCCCGCTGCACCGCATCGAAGCTGCCTTTTTTGGCCAGCGCCTGCATTGCCACAACACCGACAATACTGGTGGCCAATACCGCAAACGAGATAAGGGTTTCAATAAAAGTGAAGCCCTTTTGTTTGCGTTTAAGCATAGAGAAATTTGATTTTTTACGATTCGACACTTTTACCTCATTAACCCATTTTCAGCTAAAATATACGGCTGTCTCAGAGATAGATTCGGCTGAACTACCCCTTTGTGGTCAGTGTATATCTTGGCATAACCGATGCGCAATTTATGTGAACCACATCACATATTCAACAATGTGATAATGTTGTTCGATTAAGTTTAGTGCAGAATTAATATTTAGGGCAAGCGATTGTTTTTAGAAGATTATTTTCGTTCAAGTTGCGGTCATTTGAATGGATTAATCAGCGCAATACCGCACTGTTCAAAATCTTTGGTATTGCGGGTAGCGACTAAAAAATGGGTCGCCTGTGCTATCGCAGCAATTTGGCCATCACAAATACTCATTGGACGGCCAAGGGCTTTTCTTTGGCCCATAATTTGGCCATAACAGCGGGCGGCGTTATCGTCAAAAGACAATATTCGCGTACCAAAAACCAAATTAAGTAATCGTTCAAATGCGTCACTCAACAGCCGCTGACGTTTACCACTAGGCATAGACCGCAAACCATAGCCAATCTCGGCAATGGTTATGGTACTAATATACAAAGTAGTTGGCACTTGTTCATCTAACCATTGAAGCACCGATGCTTGTGGCTTTGCAGTCATAAACTCTGAAACAATATTAGTATCAAGAATAATCAAGTGAATTTTTCCAGGTTAAAACTCTATCGGTTGATGAACTTCACGAGGTGGGATTTGAAACTCTTCATCATTGGCTCCTTCAAAAGCAGGATCTTCATAAACAGCATTGAACAATTGCTTAACAGTTTGGGATAACTTTTTTTGAGGCATAATGCCATTAGTTAGAATCTGCCGTGCTTCCTCTTCCATTGAAACACCTTTTTGGGCCGCTTGAATTTTTAATTGTTGAAGGACTCCTTCATCAAGTTTTCTTACGCTGATATTGGGCATATCATTACCTCCTGAACAATTAATAACCACATGATAGCTTAAAAGCCAATTGCTATCAAACTACACAAGTGCTAGCACGTATCATTTATTACCCAATAGCACCGCCAACCAACCACCATTTCGACTGGCTTCTAGCGCAATTTTAACAATCATGGTCAGTGGTACCGACAGCAACATACCAACCGAGCCCAATAACCAGCCCCAGAAGATTAAAGAAAGGAAAACCACCAACGTTGACAACCCAAGCCCTTTGCCCATAAATCTAGGTTCTATCACGTTGCCCATTACTATGTTGATCACCACAAAACCAATAGCAACAAAACCCGCGATGGCGGGGCCTTGAATAACTAACGCAATTAACACCGCAGGCACTGCTGCGATGAACGAGCCTATGTTTGGAATGTAGTTAAACATAAACGCAAGCACTGCCCACAGCACCACGTATTCAACGTCTAATATCCATAACATAATGCCTACACACAGGCCCGTGGCTAAGCTAACAACGGTTTTAATGACAAGATAGCTGTTAACTGAATCTAGAAAACGGTCGATATGATGCATTTTATGGGTGGGGTCTTGCAGGGCGCCATGTACTTTGTCTGGAATGGTCGGGGCTTCGAACAACATAAAAATCACAGTGAGAATAATCAAAAACAAATTGGCCATCACATTGCCCAACCCCTTGAGCATATTGGCCACCAATGACATTGCGGCGCCCGGATTAAAATGTTCGGTCACCAAATCTTGGTTGAGCTGAATATTAAAAGAGGCCAATTGCTGGCTAACCCAAGCCAATTGTTCAGTAAATTTTTCAGTATATTGCGGAATAGACTGCGAGAACTCCGTTAACGATTGCCCAACCAAACCTGCAATCGACAAACCGACACCTAAGATCATAATAATCACTGCAAAAATCGAAATTCCTCTAGGAATTTTCCACTTAACCAGTCGGTTGATCATCGGATTACAGGTGATGGCGATAAAAACCGATAATAAAAAAGGCACTATCACTGCGGTTGCCGCTTTTACTCCAGCCAGCACAATCACCAGTGCAGCGAGGACCAATAGCGTATTGGTTGCGGTACCTGATTTGGTTTGCGTCATTATTTGCGCCTTTTATTTGTTTTTTACTTGCCAATGGCCACATTCCCCGGCCTAATATGAGGATAATCCCAGAAAAACCAATGAATCGCAAATTATGACGTTAAATCAAGCCACTATCAGAATCAAAAACCTGCGCCTGCGAACTTTTATCGGCATTAATACTGACGAAATAAAGAATAAACAGGACATTATTGTCAACGTTAGAATAGACTACTGCGCCAAACAGGCAACCGAGTCTGACAACATGGATGATGCACTGAACTACCGAACAATCACCAAGAAAATCATCGAACTGGTAGAGAACAACCGCTTTTCGTTGCTAGAAAAACTCACCCACGACATTTTAACCCTAGCCAGCGAACATGATTGGGTGCAAGCTGCCGAGGTTGAAGTAGACAAACCTCATGCATTACGATTCGCCGATTCGGTGTCGATGAGTTTGAGTTGTAATAAGAGTTAAGATTGGACTCTGGCTTCGATAAGGGCTGGAGGAACGACAATGCTGTTGACTTAAGATAAAAAAAATCAAAAACTTATCACCACAGAGGACGCTGAGAACACGGAGAAGGGCAAAAAAACGAAAACCAGAAATTTGAACCTTTTTTCTTTTCTCTGTGTTCTTTGCGCTCTCTGTGGTGAAAAATCTTTTAAAGAAAAGAACGACCCGCTACTAGAATATCGCTCCCCTTTGGTACACCACGTGGGATTGCCCCTGCGATTGCCAAACTGACTCAATCTACAATCTGGCGCTGTGCACCCCAACACACAAAAACCTACCAACCATTGGTCATTTTAGCCATATCCACCAATCTTTGGCGATATTGATTGAAAAGCGCGAGTACCATCACAGTTCATTAAAATCTTGAAACATAAAAACCGTTTAAAATCACAGCTTTAAGGTTTATTATAACTGTGGCACACGTTGTGCATTTGCAACCCCACTTAACTGGCATGGTGCTTTTACCAACTTCAAGCGCAAATGCCATTGCAACGGCTTTCAAAGGATATAATGATGAACTCGACCAACAAATTCACCAAACTGTTATTGGCTTCTTCCATCGCGCTGGCATCGTTGAACTTAACTGGCTGCGGAGATGTTCAAGCCTCTGCCGATAAAAAAGACGTAAAGGAAGAAATCGTTTCTGTACCAGTTGAAGTAGCCAGCACCACCGCAGGTTCTATCTCTTACAATTATTCAAGCACAGCAGTTTTAGAAGCCAAAGAAGAAGCGCAAGTGGTCAGTAAAGTGGCTGGCATTTTACAAAATTTGTATGTCGAAGAAGGCGATTATGTTGAAGCCGGCCAAATCTTGGCAAAAATCGAACCCCAGCGTTATCAATTAAGCCTCAATAAAGCCAAAGCCGAATTGGCACAAATCAAAAGCGAATTAAATCGCATCGAAAAAGTTCATGGCAAAAACCTTGTCAGTGCCGACACTTTTGAGAAACTCAAATGGCAGTATGAATCAAGCAAGTCGGCTTTGGATATCGCTAAACTGAATCTTAAAGAAACCGAAGTTGTCGCGCCTATTTCAGGTTTTATTGCCGAACGTTATGTCAAAGTCGGTAACGTTGTTGCGCAACATCAACAACAGAGCATGTTTCATATCGTGCAGCAAAAGAAACTGCAAGGCATCGTACATTTGCCAGAACAACAATTGCGTCACGTTAAAGTCGGTCAGCAAACCAGCCTTATTTTGGCCGCTGTTGGCGATGCGCCGGTAGGTGCAGTAGTTGAACGTATCAGCCCTATCGTTAATGCTAAAACCGGCACGTTCAAAGTCACGCTTAGCGTCGACAACGTCGACGGCATCTTAAAATCAGGCATGTTCGCTGAGGTCAGCATTAAATACAACACTCACGACAACGCCATGTTAATCCCACGTAAAGCCGTTATCTCTATGGACAACAAGCACACGGTTTACTCTGTTTTAGACGGTAAAGTCACCAAGCAAGAAATTACTGTAGGCTTCCAAGAAGGTCAGTTTGTTGAAGTACTAGCAGGATTGACCGCCGACAGCAAAGTTGTTACCGCAGGACACAGTAACCTCAAAGACAACGCCAACGTTCAAGTGATTAAAACCATCTAATCACTATCAACAAAAATAGTTCATAACTTAAAATAAAAAGTATTAAACAACCACGAAAACTTGCCTAAGCTTGATAAACCAATCAGGCAGGTTTTCGGTTGTGTTTTTGCGCACCTGAAAAATCAATACACTACCAATACCCCATAAGGCTTTTTCCATGAAACTTGTAGATGTCGCTGTTCGGCGCCCCGTTACTATCTGGATGTTTATCGCTGCGGTCATTTTGTTTGGCTTGGTATCTTTGTCCAGACTATCAATCAATCTGTTACCTGAGTTGTCATACCCTACTTTGACCATTCGCACCGATTATGTCGGGGCTGCACCATCTGAAGTTGAACAGTTGGTGAGTAAATCGATTGAAGAAACCGTGGGCACCGTTAAAGGTATTCGCTCCATCCACTCAATTTCAAAAGCCGGTCAGTCTGACGTAGTTTTGGAATTTGAATGGGGCGTAAAAATGGATTTGGCCAGTTTAGAGGTGCGTGAAAAACTCGATATTCTACAATTGCCGCTTGATGTAAAAAACCCGTTGTTGCTCAAGTTCAACCCCAGCCTCGACCCCATCATGCGACTAGGCCTTAAAAGCAACATTGAAGATTTTGAAGATAGCCAGCGCGCCAACCTTAAAACTCAACGAACCTACGCCGAAGAACAAGTAAAACGCAAACTAGAATCTCTGCCCGGCGTGGCTTCGGTTAAAATTGGTGGTGGTTTAGAACAAGAAATTCAGGTGTTGATTGACCAACGCCGTGCTAGCCAATTAAATATTCCAGTTAGCACCATAGTTGCCCGATTAAAAAGCGAAAACATCAATCAGGCTGGTGGTAAAGTAGAAGATGGCACTCAGTCGTTTTTGGTGCGCACTCTCAATCAATTTGAATCTCTAGATGATATTCGCAATATTTTTATCGCCAAAAGCGATGACAAGAACATTCGCCTGTCAGACATTGCTACTATCACCGATTTCCACAAAGAACGTACCTCAATTACCCGAGTCAACGGCAGTGAAGCCATCGAAATTGCCATCTATAAAGAAGGTGATGCCAACACAGTTGAAGTGGCAAAGCGTGTCAAAGACAAGCTCTATCAATTAGCCGAATTATTGCCTGAAAAATATGAGCTGGTACTGGTTTATGACCAATCTATTTTCATCGACAACGCCATCAGCGAAGTCAAAACTGCCGGTCTCATTGGTGGCTTACTGGCCATGCTTGTGCTGTTTTTCTTCCTTAAGAACATCTGGTCAACCTTAATTATTTCAATCTCAATCCCGGTGTCTGTCATTGCCACTTTTAACTTAATGTATGGCAACAGTATTAGCCTTAACATCATGAGCCTTGGTGGTATTGCACTAGCCGTTGGTTTGTTGGTTGATAACTCTATTGTGGTATTAGAAAACATCGCTCGGCGTAAAGCCGCTGGCGAATCTGCTAAAGATGCCGCAACCAAAGGCACCAAAGAAGTGGCGATGGCCATTACCGCATCAACCCTAACGACTATGGCTGTGTTCTTTCCACTGGTGTTTGTTGAAGGTATTGCAGGTCAGTTGTTTAGCGACCAAGCCTTAACAGTCACCTTTGCCCTGATGGCCTCACTTATCATCGCCATCACGCTTATTCCAATGCTCTCGGCGCGTTCAATAAAAGATGCCAGTGACGCGAATAACGATGAAACTGACGAATTTGTAAAACCCAGCCCTCCTGCCCAAAAGCCCACTAAAGGTTTTAAACTCTTTTTGTGGTATTTAGCCTTACCGTTTAGATTGTTGTTCCGTGGTATTTTTCATTATTCTCCACTGGCACTAATCACCGCTATCTCGTTTATTTTCAAAGGCTTGAGTTTAGTCTTTGGTAAGGCTTTTGCGCCGCTGTTATGGACCTTCGACAAGCTTTACAATGCTTTTGCCAAACTTTATGGCGCCACTTTAAAATTGGCGTTGGCCCAACGTACGGTGTTCATCGCTTTGATCATTGGTGTTTGTGCCAGTGCCTTTTTATTGCTGCCTAAAATTGGCATGGAGCTTATTCCATCCATGTCGCAAGGCGAATTCTATGTTGAAGTGACCTTGCCAACAGGCTCTCCTCTTGAGCAAACTGACGAAACCATTAAAACACTGGCCGACATTGCCAAAGCGCATCCTATGGTAGAAAACAGTTATGCACTGGCAGGCACGGGCAGCTTGATGAATGCTTCTCCTTCTCAAGGCGGTGATTATTGGGGACGTTTAAATGTTGTGTTGAATGAAGGTGCTAGCTTGGCCGACGAACAAGCCGTAGCCACGCAATTGCGTCAAGCCATTGCTCAAATGCCAGGCGTTCAAGCTAAGTTCGACAAAACAGAGTTGTTCAGTTTCAAAACGCCATTAGAGGTAGAGTTGGTCGGTTATGACTTGGCGGCACTGGCAGTGTTTGCCAACAAAGTGGTCGAGCAAATTGCGTCTAACGACCGTTTTGTCGATGTGAAATCAACTTTGCGTAACGGCCACCCTGAATTGAAGGTGCGCTTTGACCACGCCAAATTGGCTCAACTAGGCCTTAATGCTTCTGATGTTTCGCAATTGCTGTCAACCCAAATCGGTGGTGAAGTTGCCACTCAATATACAGTTAACGACCGTAAAATCGACATACTGGTTCGCACCCAAGAAAAAGACCGTAACTCGGTGAATGACATAAAATCAATTATCGTCAACCCCGGTAGCGACCGTCCTATCACGTTATCTTCTGTGGCTACCGTCACTGAATCAGTCGGACCAAGCGAAATAACCCGAATTAGCCAACAACGCGTGGCTATTGTTTCTGCCAACTTAGCTTATGGCGACTTGAGTGAAGCGGTCAATCAAGCCAAAGCCGAACTGGCCAAAATGGCCGTGCCGATGAATATCAGTGCTCGCATCACAGGTCAAAATGAAGAAATGGAAAGCTCTTTTGAGTCATTAAAGTTTGCCTTAATATTGGCCGTGTTTTTGGTTTACATTGTTATGGCATCACAGTTTGAATCGTTCTTGCACCCACTTTTGATTTTGTTCA
>CALKGI010000227.1 GCA_938085045.1 uncultured Alteromonadaceae bacterium | reverse complement strand
TTATCTTTGTGCGATAGGTAATCATTACAACGATACAATATTTGATGATGCTTTTATCAAGGGCAACGTAGCAAAATGTACAGGTGAAGTGTATTGGCATTTTCATATGCTTTCATATGGGTTATATGAAAGTATGTGAATTAACGGTTGAGCAAACATCGACAGTGCTTTTAACGATTTTCAATATGCCCTGCGTACTATGCTCGATGAAGCGGGTGATTCTATAGGTGTTCTGTACATTGGCTCCTCAAGGTCGGGCATGAGTGCTATGTTCGCCAATAAAGATTTACCGTTTTACCACAGTGCCCAGCCGACTGAGTTTCCGCTGATTGATGATGGTTTTGTTGACTTCTGTATCACTCGGCTAAAAGACTATGGTTTGCATCATAGCAGCACCGTTATGCTCAACTTTTGGCATTCAGTAGGGCAATCACCTTATTGGATGATAATTTTGGTCAGGCATTTGATCATGCAACAGTGTGACTTGGACACTGCTATTGAGCAAATTAATTTGGTGATAGCTGAAGATGGCGATTTTGATAGGTTATTGAGAAAGCCGAATGAATATTCGGCTTTATTCATTGTGTTCGTTTTTTAGCGCTTAGCGTCTAAAGCCTGTTGTATTTTCTCTAATTGCTCTGGCGTCAGCTCTGCGTTTTCTAGCAATTTTTGAATCACTTTAGCGGCGTGACCGGTATCATGATGGAGCTTCATGCCGTGACCTTCACCGCCAACTTTGATTTTAAAGTGTTTGTCTATTTTATGTTTGATGACCTTGTGCACGCCACCTACATCGCTGGCACCGTCGAAGTCTATCATGACATCGTGTTGAAATTCACCGTCGCCACTGTCCATTTGTTTAATGATAACGAACTTCTTCTTGTCGTCGCCATCTTCGTCATCATTAACCCAAACCATGTTGCCATCACCCATGCTGATGCCACTGAGTGCGTTCATCACCGCTTCGCGGGTTTTTTCGTCAACACCCGCTAGGCGGTTTTCAATTAGGTCGGCGTCTTTTAATTCTTCATCGGTGAATTCAAATACTTGTGTATTGCCATTGTTGTCGATGTCAATAACAACTGGGTTGCCGGTTTCTTTTTTCACTTCAATCTTCATTACTCGAGTCTCGTCAGCAGCCAGTGCGCTAACAGCAAATAAACCAGTGAAAATTGCAGCGATAATAGATTTTTTCATTTTTTTGATTCCTTAACGGGGATTAGTTGACCATTCATCTTCGACATGAACATAGCGAATACCATGCCAAAGATATTTTATGTTTATTTTCAATGGTTTAGCTTGTTCTTGTTGATTTTAGGTCTAACGGGTTATCCTGATATCAGAAAATCATATCCTCATATCAGGAGATTGGTTATAGTGGATGAAAAGTTGAGTTAAACCTTGTTGATTTACAAGGGTTTAATAGTTGGAATGGTAATTGCTGATGCTATAGCTTTCAGCCGTATTATTGATTTTGTTGAACTGGTGCATTATGTCGATTAAGCGTTATTTATTTATTCTCATTGGTAGTATTGTGTTGGTGGTTGCTGCCATCCAGCTGCTATTGATTGCCTATTTTAAACAGCACCTCAATGAAGAAATTGCCCACAAGAGTCAGCAGCTTTCTACTAAGATTATTGATTTTGCAGTAGAGAATGTAAATTTGTCAGAAATTATCGAAGTCTCTGATAAGTTGCAAAAGCGTGAAGCCAATGAACCGGTGAATGGCTCGCATGATGACAAAGGTTCATCTAAGTGCGTGATGATACGTTCAGTCACCCGATTGAATGACCAAGGTGAACAAGTTAATGAGTCAGTTAAAGTCGGCTGTGACGACCAAGTCACAGTGATGGAATTCAAAGGCGAACCTAGCACCAAAATTAGCCTGAAAACCGATGCCAACGGCACCAGTACTATTACCAACACATTTACTGCTGATGAAATAAAACGGCAAAAAATCCGTTGGAAAACCCAGTTGCATAAAATCATTAAAGAAGAGCACAGTAATGAGCAAGGTAAAGATAATTTTGTCTTTGTCACTAACCATTCGTTTAAGTCTGATTCTGACTCAGAACATCAGGTATTGATTGATAGACTGACCGACAAACAACCCAGCGCAATAGAAACCCTGATTGATGACATGATCATGGTGATTTTATTGTCTTCATTGGTTGCGCTATTTTTAGCTTTTTGGCTCAGCAATCATTTTACCAGACCTTTACAACGGCTCTCACATGGGTTTGAAGCGCTCGAAAAAGGTGAACTTGGTGTGCAGGTCAAAGCCGTTGGCATTAATGAATACCGCAAGACCATACATTCGTTTAATCAAATGAGTCAACGATTGTCCAGACTTGCTGAATCAGAAAAAACAGTGCAACAACAAGGGCATTTGGCTGAATTGGGTGAGGTGAGTCGAGGTTTGGCCCATGCGCTGCGTAACCCAATGCATACTATTGGCCTGTCGGTTGAACAGCTAAAAGACCCCGATTTGCCTGAAAAACTAAAACTCAAGTTACAGGGCAAAATAGAAGCCAAAATTAAACACATCGACAAAACCATTAAAGCTTTGTTGACGCTAACCTCAGGTGAGATCGTGCGCGATGACGATGTGCCTATCCGCTCGGTGATACAAGATGTTGTGCTTGAGATGAAGTCGACAGACCCTAATGTAAAATTGTCGTTAGACGCTGCTGACACCACCATTAAAGGCGCTGAGTCAGAGATAAGAGCCATCATTCATACCTTGATTGTTAATGCGGTTGAATCGAGCAATGGTCAGGGCAATGTGGATATTAAACTGACCGAGACTGATGAAGCCATTAAAATTGAGGTAACCGACCAAGGGGCAGGCATTGCTGCCAGTGTTGCCGAAAAGCTGTTTCAACCCCACGTTAGCTCAAAAGCAGAAGGTGCAGGCATGGGTTTGTATATTTCAAGAAGGCTGGCGACACTCTATTACAATGGCGATGTCACACTGACTGCCGGTAGTGAAGGGGGTTGTGTTGCCTGCGTTTCTTTACAAAAAGGACTGAATAATGAGTGATATACCCGTTAATGTGCTGGTGGTAGAAGACGAAGAAGACCAGCGAGAAATCATCTGTGATTTGCTAGAGGCTCAAGGATATATGGTCAGCCAAGCGGCCAGTGTCGAAGACGCCATTGTTCATCTTAAAGTAAAACCTGCTGATGTGGTGTTTTCAGATTGGAATTTGGGCACGCTGTCTGGATTAGACTTGTTGAACTGGGTGCGAAAGCAAAAGCCCGACTTGGGTTTTGTGGTGGCGACGGCTTATGGGTCAATTAACCATGCAGTCAATGCCATTAAAGCAGGGGCCGACGATTATTTGTCTAAACCTTTTCAGCGCCAAGAATTATTACTGACCATTGAAAAGGCACTTAAGGCCAAATCACTTCGCCAACATAATCAGCATTTGAGTGAGCAGTTGGGTGAGCAACAAAGTTTGGTTGATTTGATTGGCCATGCTCCGTGTATGCAAAAAGTCTTTGAGCGTATTAAGCGTATTTCTAATACCGATGCCACAGTGATGATCACCGGCGAAAGTGGCACAGGCAAAGAATTGGCAGCTCGAGCATTGCAGCAATTGTCGCCTAGGCGAAATGAAGCTTTTATTCCCATCAACTGCGGTGCAATTCCCGACTCTATTGCCGAGGCTGAGCTGTTTGGCGCAGAAAAGGGTGCTTATACCGGTGCAACAGCAACCAAAATTGGCAAGTTTGAAGCGGCCAACGGTGGCACTATTTTTTTGGATGAAATTGGTGAGCTGTCATTGTCGATTCAGGCCAAAATACTGCGTTTGTTGCAAGAAGGCACGTTGACACGTTTGGGCGCTCATAGCGAAATAAAACTCGATGTGCGAATTATTGCCGCAACCCACCGCGATTTGCCTCAGCGTATTGAAGCAGGTGAATTTCGTGAAGATTTATTTTATCGGCTCAACGTGGTGCCGATAGAAATGCCGCCGCTGCGAGCAAGACTTGAAGACATTCCGCGTCTTATCAATCACTTTATTGAAATTAATAGCCGCCGTTATAACACCGCGCCTGTGGAGCTTGAAAAGTCGGTGCTCAAGCGGTTGATAGACTATCGCTGGCCCGGTAACGTCAGAGAGCTATCGAATAGAATTGAGCGCTACATTTTGCTAGAAGATACCGAAGAGCTACTTGAAGGATTAGATAGCAATAAGCCCACCAGCAATAGTGATGGTGCTTATAATCTGCCAGATGAAGGGCTGAACTGGGAAGTGTTCGAAAAACATTGCTTGTCTCAGGCGCTCAGTAAAAATCAGGGTAATCGCACCAAGGCTGCTAAATTTTTGCAGTTGCCTTACAAGGCATTTTTATACCGACTAGAGAAGTATTCGTTGAATTGAGCAAATCAGCTTCGCTTCTTTATTTAGTCATTATCACCATTATCTGTGTGAACTAGCCGTCATTGTATGGGTTTACTTTTGTAACCAATTGATATATAGGTGAAAATTATCTGGTATATAAATTGCTGCTTTATTCAGGCTTGAAATACCCCCAGCGCCCGAAACCAAGGAAAAGACCATGCCAGTTAATATTGAAGACAGACCAATAGAAAACGTCACAGAAGCGGTTATAGATCAATTGATTATGAATTATGGCCACGGAGAAATCTCGCTTGAAGCGTTTGAAAGGCGGCTAGATCAGGCAATGAACAGCACTTGCAACAAAGAATTGCTCAGCTTGGTTGACGATTTAGATTTGAATGTCGACCAAGATTATGTCGACAGCAAAAAGCAAAATATGGACACCAATTTTATGCCGGGCCATACTGAGGCGCAAGAAACTATAACCAACATTCTCAGTAGCAGCAATCGACAAGGCCTTTGGAAAGTGCCTAAAGAAATCAATCTCAATAATTACCTTTCTAGCGCTGATTTGGATTTTACAGAAGCGGTGTTCAGTCATCCAGAGGTTCGAATTAACACCTTCAGTTTGTTCAGTAATTGCACCATTTATGTGCCAGAGAATGTCAGAATAATCTCTAACCTATCATGTATTGCAGGGCGCATTGATAATCGCTCACCTTCTCAAAACAACAGCAGTGCCCCGACAATTTACATTGAAGGGACTTCGGTGTTCAGCTCAATTGATATCGAAGTGAAACGCACCATGAAAGAAAGGTTTGTGGCCTTTGCTGACGGTTTGAAAAGAATGCTGTCTTAATTCAATTATCAATATGCATTTGCACTATTATCTTTGTGTTATTTGCAATTGCACAATATTGCTTTTATACTTTATTCAAAGTGCATATTCAAAAAGTACAGAGGAAGCGTTTAATTATGTCTGCCATTGCCAAAGCTGACCCGTCAGGGGTTTTGATGAAAGCGTTTTATCGCGCCAGCCAAGCCTTGGGTGTGTCGAATGTCGAATCTACCCAAATATTGGGGGTTAATGCGTCGACGTTATCGCGTAATGCCACCAAAGGCTTTTCACCGGAGTCTAAAACCGGTGAACTACAGTTGCATTTTGTCAGGCTTTATCGCGCATTATTTGCCATTGCTGGTGGCGATGTTGAATTTATGAAACATTGGTATCGCACCAACAACACCACGCTTGGTGGCGAGCCTGCTAAGTTATGCCAAACTATTGCTGGGCTTATTCGTACCAACGAATATCTTGATGCCATGAGAGGTAAAGTCTAAAAATGTACAAAGCCGTGCTCCAGCAAATTGGCGAGCAGGTTGACTACCATCATCAGGTTTATCGAATTGTCGAAAGTCAGGCCATTGTGGCAACCACCACACTGGTCGACGACCTAGAAGAACAGGCATTACTTGAAGAGCTGATCGATGACATCAAACCGCCTTACAGAGAAGGCACGCGAGAACGACACTATTTAATCTCCACGCCTTTTCGATATCCACCACTTAAATTTGGCTCCCGCTTTGGCGATAGAACCATGCCCAGTTTTTTTTATGCCAGCGAAGAACAAAACACGGTATTGGCTGAATGCGCCTATTATCGTTTTGCTTTTTTGATGGCGATGGAACAACCCTATGCCAAAGCCGTTCAATCTGAACATTTGATATTTTGTGTTTGTGTTGACTCAAGCGAGGCTGTTGATTTAACGCAGCTAAAAGAGCCTGACATCATCGAACAATTGACAGATAAGGCAGATTATTCGTTCACCCAACGTCTGGGTAAAGTACTGGTGAATGAGCATAAAGCTAAGGTTATCCGTTATTACTGCGCTAGAGCCGATGTTGGCATTAATGTGGCCGTGGCCAGCCCAAGTGAAATCACCTCGACTCAACCATTAAATCCGGTTAACTGGCTTTGCCATTCCACGATAGATGTCATCAGTTTTAATACCCGAGGTCAAAAGCCTATTTCGTTTGAAAAAACACACTACTGCGTCGACGGTATATTTCCGATGCCAGCCTAAAATAAACCCACTAATGTTCAAGAAAATTGGCAAAAAAAATGGCCAGTTAAGGCCATTTTTTATCTATGGGATATTATCTCACTTATTCAAAGCTTACCTTCATACCCACGTAGGCACGACGACCAATGAGGTCATAGCTGGCGTCAGTGGCATAACCCGGCGGGATTTTATCCAATAAATTACGAATACCCAGACTTAGCTGTACGCCATCACTGAGGTGATAAACGCCAGAAAGGTCGTGTGTGGTGATCGAAGGCAACCAACCCGGGTAAACATCTTCAGGTGAACCGCCACCGGGTGATACATCATAAGTCACCACTCGGTCTAGGTAGCGCATAGTCCAGTTCAACGACAGGTCATCCATATCGTAAGTCGCCGACATTCTCAGTTGCCATTCCGGGTCGCCAACTTCACCTTTTTCAAGATTGATTTCATCTGGGCGGTCCTGGAATTCGAAGCGTTCTAATTCAAGCAACTTGCTGATAAACAATGTTGTGTGCAGGTTGCCCTTGAGGCTGAACATTTCAAGTGGCATTGAGTAACGCACTTCAGTCTCAATACCTGATACGTTTAACGCAGAGGCATTCAAAAAACCTGAGCGGATAAGGTCGATATCATGCGTGACAGGATCACGGTCTACGGCACTACAGTAAGTGGCGTCTGGGCTACCCGTAGCGTCAACACAGTTGTCGGCAATGTTTTGCGGCTCAACTTCTATGATGGCATCTTCGATTTCAATTTCGTAGTAATCAAGCGTCCAAGAGAAACCTTTGATGAACTCAGGTGTCCAGACGAAGCCAACAGTGGTAGAGGTTGAATCTTCAGAAAACAGGTTAGTGTTACCACCAGATAAGGTGTTGATACTGACGTTATCGTTGGCGATGAATCCGGCTGGAATACCCAGTGCCGCACAGTTGGCGGCGCGATCTGGATCGTCACCGATATTGTCGGCATCACATGGATCTGCGACCCGTTCAAAGCCTGGTGACAATGGGCTAAAAGCTTCGTTAAGATTTGGTGCACGTACAGCAAAACCATGAGTGGCACGTAAACGTACATCTTCAATTGGTGCATACATCAAACCTAATTTCCATGCTTTGGCAATACCGGCATGAGAATAGTCGGCATAGCGGTAGGCTGCATCGATTGTTAATTCATGAACGCCAGTCATATCTGCCAGTAAAGGCGCACTGAATTCAATGAAACCTTCGTTTACATCATACTCACCAAATTCATCTGGTGTTGCAGAGCCTGCCAAAACACCACTTTTGGTCAGTGCATCAGTGATGGATTCATATTCTTCTTTACGATATTCAAAACCGGCTGAAAAACCGACTGGTCCGCCGGGCAGTTCAAACCATGCGCCAAAATCTGTTGCTAATGAACCACCAATCACTTCTTGTTTGATGGTGTCTGAACGGGTTGTATTGGCCGAAACCCAATCTCTTGCCGCGGTTGATGCTTGACCAAAACCAAACGCGTTGTAGGCTTGGCAATTAGCGCCATCAACTGTGGCCGGGTCAACATAACCTTCACCTTGGGCACTTGGCAATTGTGAACGACAAACCGCTTGGCCTGTTGCAGGGTCAACGACTGCATCCATGCCCGCAAGTAGGTTGCCAACAATCAAATCGTTATGGGTGACACGAATATTGGTGGTTTCACCGTGTACGTAGAATAACTCATAATCTACATCGGTTTGACCCATGCTAAATGCACCTTCAATGCCACCGGTAAAACGAAATAACTCACGGTTGTTGTCAGCAAAGCGGTTACCCAATTCATCAAAGAATTTGGCCATTGACACAGTGCCTTCACCGCCTAAAGTTTGGCGTAAATCATCACTCATAAATGCATTATCGGCAACGTTGACACTGATATTGCCAAAGCGAAAGGCAGGTTGAAACTGTTGGATGATATCTGCTTTAGTGTATTTAAAATCACCAAAGAACTGTATGTCATCTGTTATGTCATAGTTCAAAGTTGAACCAACAGTAAACCTGTCAATCTCAGGGAGATAGCTATTATACGCTTCACCCCAAAAAGCGGTGGCACAGCCATTGGGAAAAGAACCAAAAGCAAAACTGTTGGTTAACTCACGGCTACACTGGGCCATGTGATTGCCATTGGCATCAAATGTTAAGCGATCGTCAGAAAAAGGATTAAGCACGCCATGGGAGTTGATCATTTCAGAACCAATTAAAGGCGCTCGTAGCTTGTCGGGTATACCGTCATCTTCACCGGTATCTGCAGGATTGTTGACAACACTCCACTCATTGAACTGGCGAATATCACTTGCCATGGTCGAACCGATGCGCTCTACACCGGCAAAAAAAGTGATGTTACCACGGCCATCTGAAATATCAGCACCGGCGAGTAGGTTTAGCGTGAAATTATCGGCACCGACACCTTCAAGTGATTGAGAGCCTGTAGTGCTCAGCTCAACCCCTTGAAAGTCTTCTTTGAGAATGACGTTGATAACACCAGTTACCGCATCAGAACCGTAAATGGCCGATGCCCCACCGGTAATGATTTCAATACGTTCAATTAGCGACGATGGAATGGTGGATAAATCGACCTGCATCGAACCGGGGGCGCCAGCAACATGGCGCTTGCCGTTGATAAGTACCAATGTTCGTTTGGCACCAAGACGGCGTAAATCAGCAGAGCTTAAACCAGCATCACCGTTAGAGTTATTGTTGCCCGCCAGTGTATCGGTTGCACCTATGGCTGGTAGTTCGGCCAAAATACTGCCCAAATCGGGTGTGCCAAAACGGGCGATGTCTTTGGCCTCAAGCGTTAGAATGGGTGTTGGTTGTGATAATTCAGAGCGAGCAATACGAGACCCTGTGACCGTAATTCGTTCTTCTTTTTCTTCTGCTTTGGGTTGTGCATCATCTTCGGCCATGGCCATTGCAGAGGTCAATGCCATTGTTGAAACGGCGCCAAAAGTCAGTGCCAAACGCACCGCTCTTGCTATTTTATGGTTAATCATTATTAGTTTCTCCCCAGAATCGCAATATATTATGCGATTTATTTTTTTATCACTTATCAGCTTAGTAAAAAAGTTGAACTAAATCACACTTTTGGTACCAAGTTTATTATTGCGGGGAGTGTAAAAGTGTAAGGAACTGTGGTCAACCAAAGAATGAATTAATTCATCGTTCTGGGCACTGTATGAATGGTATTTATGCGTCTTGAATAGCCAAAATGGCTCAGTTTTTCAGCTACCGTCCGGCAAAAATAATCAAAAAATGGAGTAACTTGGTCGACCTAAATATAAAAGGTCCGTTTTCATGATCAACCATTCAGCGGCAATGTAATATACAGCCCCAATCCTTGTGGCTGATGTTTATCAATTTCTATTGAACCCTTTAATTGTTGAGTCACATGATTGAACACAATATGCATGCCTAAGCCGAGTAACCCCTCACTACGCTTGGTTGTATAAAACGGCTCAAATAACTGATCTGTGCCGACAGTATCCAAACCACAGCCGTTGTCTTTGTAATGAAGCAACACACTGGTTTCATCAGTATCGATATCAATCAGAATCTCACCAGAGTCGGCATTAGCAAAACCGTGAAACAGAGAATTATTAATCATATGTTTGAGTACCAAATCTAGCGATGAGACAACACTGGTGATGATGACGTTTTGCTTGCCTGTTAGGGTGAGCACTACATTATTATTGGTCAATTGTGTTGTAAAACCATCGACTACCGATTGGCATAAATCGTTAAGGTTGATACTTGTACGCTCGGTGTTGCACTGCGTTACCGAAACCAATTTAAAATTTTGAATGAGATTGTCGGTGCGATAAAGATTGTTTGTCACCAGTTGCAATGTTTCAAGCCAAATGCGCTTAAATTGCTCAAAGTCGCTGAGGGTCAACTTACCATCGGTTTGTTTTTGAAAAAATACCTCTCCGGCTGACATCAACGTTGAAGTGCTAGTGATACAGATACCCACTGGCGTGTTGACCTCGTGTGCTATCCCTGCAACTAGCGTACCCAATGAGGCCATTTTTTCAGCCTCAACTAACTGCGCTTGAGTTTGAGTCAGTTCTTCAATCGTATCGGCCAAATTACCGACCGTTCTAGCCAATGTGCTGGTGCGCTCTTCAACTCTTTGTTCCAGTGCTTCATTGAGTTGCCGCAATTGCGCTTCAATGGTTTTCAGGTCGTTAATGTTTTGTACTGTGCCGAGCGCTCTAATCGGTTTACCTTGAGCATTTCGACCAATGACTTGCCCTCGGTCTAGCACCCATACCCAATTATTTTGATTGTCGCGCAGCCGGTAAGCCTGTTCAAAATACTCAGTGTGACCTTGCGCATGTGCACTAAAAGCTTGCTGCAAAGCATCAAAATCGTCTGGGTGAACGACCTCCTTAAGTGAATCAATCGACCAATTTGAACCACAAGGCAAAGTAAAGACCCCACTGTTGTTAGAACGTACCAGTTGGTCGTGCTTGAAATCCCAATCCCAAAATTCGTTACCGCTACCCCACAGTGCAAGCGACAGCCTGTTTTCGCTCTCTTTAATGGCGCGTAGTTTTTGGTGGCGCTGTAGGGCAAAAGCCAAAAGGGTGCCGCCAACAATCAACGAATACAAAGCATAAGCCCACAAGGTTCGCCATGGCGGGGGTTCTATGGTTAATTGGATAGGATTATCTGCTTCGCCCCAAATACCGTCACTGTTGGCCGCTTTGACCTTAAACACATAATCACCTGCGGGCAAGTTGGTGTAGGTGGCGCGGCGGTGCTTGGCGTGAGTGTAAGTCCAATCTTGGTCAAAACCTTCTAGTAGATAGGCAAACCGATTTTTTTGAGGATTGATAAAATGCAGCGCGGAAAATTCAAAAGAAAATACCGGTTGCTGGTGATTCAAAGTCAACTGTTTGGTTCGATTGATCACCTTTTGCAAGGGCGAATCAGGATTGTTTTCAACCAAATCTGGAAACTGATTGGCCAGATAAAACTGAGTTACCACGACTTTAGGCACCATAGTGTTATCTTTTATTTGCCACGGATAAAAGCGATTAAAACCGTTGATGCCGCCAAAAAATAGTTCACCATCGGCTGCATTGAAAAACGCACCGTTATTGAATTCATCTGATTGCAGACCTCGTGCCTTGTCGAAGTTTTTAAATCGTCCGCTAACGGGATTATAACGGGCCAAACCTCGATTGGTACTGACCCAAATAAAACCTTGCTCATCGCCAGTAACTGCGTAAATAGTCTCGTTGAGCAGGCCCTGTTTTTTGCCAAAGTGCGAAAACGTACCAGTGGCGATATCAAGCTTATTCAAACCTCTTGACGTACCAGCCCACAGTTCATAAGCATTAGGTTGGTAAAGCGCAAAAATTCGGTTATGACTGATGCTTTTAGGGTTTTTAGGGTCGTGCTCATAACGTTGAAATTGCCCGGTTGCCGGGGTATAGCGATTAAGGCCACCATTGCGGCTACCAATCCAGATATCACCTGATGACGCGGGCAAGGTTGTGTAAATACTGCTGTGACTGAGTGAATTGGTGTCGTTTGGTTGTTGGTAAAAGCGTTCAAAAGTACCCGCGTCAACATCAAATCGGTTTAAACCATTGTTTGTTGCTAACCACAAATCTCCCTTTTTATCTTCGCTAATCGAATAGATTCGCGAATGACTCAAACTGTTGGCATTGTTTGGTTCATGAGTAAAATGCTTGAATTCACCTGAGGGCAGCATCAAATTCAGACCAGAATCGTAACTGCCAGCCCAAAGGCGGCCTTTAGAATCCAGCAGAATCGACATTATCATGCCTCGACTAAGGCTTGTTGGGTCTGCGGGGTCGTGTTGATAGTATGTATATAAACCGGTTTTTGGGTCGAATCGATTGAGACCATTATTGACACCTATCCATAAAATGTCGTCTTTGGTTTTAAACAGTGAGCGAACTCGCTTGTGGCTCAGGCCTTTGCCGGGTCGGGTGGCTTTTTGACTGTGTCCGAAATAACGCGTGCTGTGAACAAACTGATTAAGCCCATCGCTAGTGGCCAGCCAAATACTGTCATTGTTATCCTCTAACATCGCCCACACATAATTGTTGCTCAAACTCGAAGGTTCACTGGGTTCATTGACGTACAGGGTGAAATTATCTTCTATGGGGTTATAAATGTTCAGACCCCTGCTGGTGCCGACCCACATTACGTCATAACGGTCAATCAACAACGAGCGAACCCTATCATAAACAAGGCTGTTGGGGTTTTGAGCATCGTGGCGGTAATTGACCAATTCGCGGGTTTTTGGGTCAAACCTGTACAGGCCAGCATTGTAAGTGGCTATCCAGATAAACCCATTTTTGTCTTCGATAAATTTAGAGATGCTTTCGCCCTTAAGCGATGTTTGCGGATTGATTTCGTTAAAGGCATGATTAAACGTTGTTGTACCGGGCAGCAATATATCTATTCCTGCATCGGTGGCGATCCACAATTGACCTTTTTGGTCATATAAAAGGTTGTAAATTGAGTTGTTGATGAGTGAATTAGGGTTGGCGGGGTCGTGCGTAAAGCGTTCAGATTGCCCGGTGACTGGGTCGAACAAAAACAAACCGCCATAGGTACCAATCCAAAGTTTGTTATCTGGTGCATCGTGGATAACACGAATGTATTGGCTACCAATATTCTCTCGGGTTTCCTCACCGAGGGTGTAGTGAATAAACGAATCATCATCTTTATTGAGCTTATCCAATCCATTGGTGGTACCTACCCATAAATTACCATGGTCATCTACATGCAAACTGGGAATATAACTAGAAGAGAGCGAATTGGGTTTGCTTTGGTCACGGTAAAAAACTTTAAATTGATAGCCATCAAACCGATTCAATCCATCTTGAGTACCCAGCCACAAAAAGCCCTGCTGGTCTTGAACGATACTAATAACACTGCCCTGAGAGAGTCCGTCATCTAGCGAATAGTGCTGAAACTTAAGCGGGTTTTCTGTGCCCAGTACAGTTGAGGTGGCAAAAAGCGTAGCCCACGCGATACAAAGCGTAACCATAAGAATTCGCTGAACCATGGCCCAAAAGCCAAAACCTCGATGCATACCGTGTCCCTTGAGTGAAAATCATACAACTTAAAGTGTAGTAAATCTAAAGAGGGTCAGTAGGTGTTGTTAGAAAAATCTAAGTCGTTTCAAGATGTTGTACTGATTATTATCAGGATTTTAGTATTGGCGTGACATTGGTCTGGCTGTGGTGTAATTTGACAGTCCGTTGTCTTTTTTTTATCGTCAAATAAGGCAAGGGAGTATTGATTGTTGTGACTTTGTCATGACTAAAGTTAGTAGAAACCACCATTTATTCACGGACAACCTTTTTAGCTTGCTTCATAACCCTTTAAAAGGACATTTATGGTTTCCAATTTCATAGTCAATCAACAAGACCTCAAATTGCTTGAAGCCCTTTTCGCAGACTCACCCCCAAAGACTGATAATGTCTTTACTATGTTCAAGCAAACCCCTGACTTTTCTCATAAAGTTGGTTTAATTGAACAGATAGGCTCGACACTAACGGTACGTTATCTTATTCCTCTTGCGGTCTGTGAGCATTTGGCTATAAGAAATGCCGCGCAAAAAAAAGTCAGGGAGTTGTTAAAAATAGTGAGACCTGAGCAATGGGTGGGCTTGGATCAGCAGCTGCGAAATGGTGGCTATCGTTTTAATTCTTCATTATGTGATGATTGGGTTAATTTAAACCTAGAGAAGGCGCAAAAATTAATAAAGGAAAGCAAATATCCCCAAACACTTATTGGTGTTTTTTCAAGTCATTGGAATGGGTTTATTCGTGAGGCGACAGTCAACAAAATGAAATCATCCCCCGAACAGTTTTTTACCCAACTGGTGTTGCGAGCCAACGATTGGGTGGTGAAAGTTAAATTGTTGTCTTATACCACAGTATTTTCTTGCCTCGATAAGGTAGATGCCACTTGTTTGATCAACCACTTGGGGTTGATTGAACGATTGCGGCAACAGTCGCGGCATGATCATCGTGAGTTATTGTTGGCTATTGATAATCAATTGCAACAGGTTGATCATCAGCCTTTGCTGTTGAACATGGTTAAAGAAAATGACCTCTACAATGCAAGAGTTGCATTTAGGTTGTTGAAAAAATCGAGCGAAAACGTTGATGTTATAATCGCCACAGGGTTGATGGCAAAAGATGCTTTGGTGCGTTCACAGGCCATTGTTTACGCAGGAAAAACGCAATCGCAGTCAGTTCTTTATCAGTCTTTATGTACGGCGCTCAATGATAGTGTACCGAGTAACCGCAAGCGAGCAATGTATTTGATGTTGGAGCGGTTCGCCTCACAATCACTGGAACATTTAATACACTTTTTGTTCGATAAATCACAAAACCTACGAGAGTTCGCCCGCTTTTACTTAAAAAAAGCTCAAATCACCAATTTTGCAGATCATTATCGCGATAGTCTGAAAAATACAACAAATGACCAAATTAGGGTGAGTATTTTGGGCTTATCTGAATGTGGAGATTCATCAGATTGGCCTTTAATTGAGCGGTGTTATGAATCGCAAAGTGAACTCATGTTGCTGACTACATTGCAAGCAGCAGTCACATTAGCAGTACCACAAGCTGAACAATTGATGACTTTGGCCCTTAGCTCTCGCAAATGCGCAGTGAATATAAAAGCAGGCAAACTGCAGCGACAAACACGGCTCTTAACTGTGTTATCGCTGTATCAGATAGCGCAAGACAGCGACAGTTTTCAAATACTATTATCTTGCTTTATGCTTATCGCTCATCAGGACAAATGGCAGGGACTCGCCTACTGCCTAGAATTTGCCAATGATGACCAAAACAAGCAAAACGAAACTATTGATTTGATAGAGGTTTGGGTAGATAAATATCAAAGGCCTTGGTATTTTCAACGGCCTGATGCATCACTGGTTGAACAACTTAAGCGTGGTGTACATCAATTACAGTCAAAGGGTTTTGACAATACTTTGGTGCGTCGTGTTTCTCAGTTGATAAGCTTAGTTATTTAAGCTGTTGGCAAATGATTACAATGAACACCTGGTTTGACTTAAGTTTAATAACGCGGGGTTGGGCTTGTGATGAAGGCGGTATTTAATGACTGACAAAGAAGGGGCTTTTGCCGCTGCTTTTTTTGGGGGGGTTGATAAAAAAGAGAAATTTAAATTTCCCTTGATTGATAATCCATCTTTGATTTTGCCATCAACTAATGATGTTATTAAGTTGTTTACAGGCAAAAACATGACATTAAGGCAATTTGTTCGTTTCATCGAGGCCCAAAACAATATTAAATCACCGGTTTCAGATTCATCGTTAGATAGTGCCAGCCGAAAAGGTGTTGGTATCAGGGTTGCTCGAAAGATTTTTTCTTTTTTTGACAAGGTCATTCCGAGTCATGTCATTGCCAATATATCTGAAAAAATGCCACTAGATTCTGAAAAAGTGCCTGTAGGCAGTAACTATTGGTTGTGGTTTGCTGCTATCGCCGGTTTCAAGCCTTTTGGTTATGAAGAATTTAAGCCGTTGATAGAGTTTTTGGAGTTGCGTGGACAGCAAGAAAAGAGGTTATTTGAAGAGCTAATACCTTTACGTAAAAAAGAGCAAATAACAGCAGATGCGCATGCGTGTATGCGTAAACATTATTTAGAAATTATACATCTGGATAAGAACGCTATGGATGTATTCTTCAATGTGGTAAGCAATAGCATGGAAGGTAGCGCCGTAACTGTTGATGTAAATACATTGTCTACCCTCCTGCAAGTAAAACTAGATTTCTATTTTTGCTTGTTCGCCTCTTTTGAAGTGGGGTTAATCCGAAATGCTATCAAACACGACCCTAAGATTAAAAGTAATAATCCCGGGGCCTGTGAAAATGGTATCTTTTGTCGTTGGATGCCGACTTTTAAAGAAGGTGACAGCACTGCTTTGACATCACCTTTTGAGCAATTTCTTATATATTTGCGCAAACTGGCAGGGCAAGGCGAAGGGCCTATAACATGGCGATGTCTTGCCAAGAGTATACCTATTGGTGATGAAGATAAAAAATATCCAGATGAAGACGCCAAACTTGAAGCTCAAATAGACCGTTTAAAGGATTGGCGAAAAAGTAGTTATTATCCCAGTCGACAGGTGCTTGAACGTTTATTTCTCAATCTTTCGGGTGAAGAAGATGTGACTGCGGTTATGGATTTGGCCTATTTCGCGATAGCATTGGATAGATTGGTTAAATCTGATTTAGCATTAATTAGTCAAGAAAAGGGGATAGATGCTCTGGCAGCGATAAAAGAGGGTTACAGCAGTTACCCTCTTTATTGGGCTAAATATAAAGCAATGTATTTAGACCCGGTGATGGATTAATCACTATTTTCTGGGTGGGTTGTTCGTTCTGTTTCCACCAGAAGTTTTATTTGGTTGTTTACTTGGCCAGTTTGGGCTGTTGTTTGACATGATAATTTCCTCATTGTTTCAAGTTAGATTTAAAGTACGTATCAACCGATGTGTTTCGTTCGGTAGAGGTATCATGAAACAATTCTGCAAGCTTTTTCAGGGGGGGAGAGAGCACAAAAAACTTTGTAGCAAACCGCTCGTTTATTTGGTGTCCAACAATCCCAACAACTCCGCTAAAGACCCAACCTGATAATGCGGCTTAATCCCTTCGGGTAATGGCTCATTGTTCACATTCAACCAACAAGTATGAATACCAGCATTAATGCCGCCTTGAATATCTGAGTGGGGGTTATCGCCCACCATTAAAATACGATCTTTGGGTGTGTCGTCCATAAAACTAAAAGCGTGGTCGAAAATGGCGGGGTGGGGTTTGGCTACGCCGACTTGTTCGGATATCACCAAGGGGAAGAACGCATCTTTAAAGCCTGTTTTTTCGAGGCGAACAGTTTGTAATTCAGTAAAACCATTGGTGATTATGCCCATTTTTACTTTGCCAGTGAGCGCTGTTACCAAGGCTTTGGCACCGGGCAAGCAAGCACTGGTTTCGCTCATGGCGCGTAAAAACTCGCTGTTGAGGGTTTGGGTGGGCACATTGAGCTTGTCACTCCAACCTTGAAAGCGGGTGGTTTGTAGCTCAAGGGCTGTGATTTGGCCGTTTTGGTAGTCGACCCATAAAGGTTTGTTAGCGGTTTGATATTGCTGATAATCCGCTTGAGTGAAGTCTACGTCATACCAGCTAAACATCAGCTTTAAGCCTTGAAATGCGTCAAAGTGAAACAAGGTTTCGTCGGCGTCGAATAAAATCCATTGATAATGCATTACTTTTTACCTCGCTCTTCATCAAGCATGTTCGACAAATTGGTGCTTAAGCAATGAATGTCACCCTGATACTTCTTCTCTTTTTCGTTATATAAATCGTCGTCGAGCAGCGACATAATAGGGGAATTGTCATCATCAGATAACTCATGAATGCCAATGCTGACACTGAATTTTGGCACCCTGTTGCGGGTGTTTTCTTCGCTTATTTTGGCCTTAATGCGCTGGCGCACCACATCAGAGTCTGCCCGTTGTGCATCGGGCAGTACCACAATAAACTCGTCGCCACCATAACGGCAGGGTTTGTCTACCGTACGCACCGATTCGCGAATAATATCGGCCAGTGTTTTCAATACTTCGTCGCCTATCGGATGACCGTAGCTGTCGTTGATGTGTTTAAAGTCATCGACATCAATCATCAACAACGACAAGTCACGCTTGTAGCGTTTGTGGGCTTCAAGTTCTGTATTGAGAAAATATTCAAAACTGCCACGGTTGTACAGCCCTGTCATTGGGTCGTTTCTGGCCAGTTTTTTCAAAGTGTTAGAAAAATAGGCCTTTTCGATGGCGATGGCGGCAAAATCGGCAATAGTGGTCAGAATTTTCAACTCATAAGGTGTAAACGGTTTGCCGTTAATTTTATTGATGAGCTCAATCACGCCAAAGACCTTATGACCTGAAATTAATGGCACGCCGATAATTGAATTGGTGGTGAACTGCGTGACGCAGTCCATTCGGTTTGAAAAGCGTGGATCTTTTGATACATCCTCGATGATCACCGAACGGCGATTGGCGACTATCCAACCAGCTACACCTTCGCCCATGGGCAGAATATATTCGTTTAACTTGTCGGCATTTTCGCCTTCGACCACGGCAAATTTTAAATCACCAGTATCGGGGTCTTTGAGCAATAATGACCAGTGTTCAGGGGAGAAAATACTACCAATCTGCTCCATCACCTTCCTTAGCGTTTCTTCTATGGTTTGGGAGCGTGAAATGGCTTTGGCCATCTCAACAAAAAAACACAGTCTGACGTAATCTTCTATATCATCTGAGATGGCTGGATTGTCCATGTAATTGAAATTCCTCAAAATATTGGTTGAACAAAGGAGGGCTAGGATCCAAGTATAACCCTGATTTAGAAAAACGATAGGAAATAACGGGCGTTGAAATTAAACCATTGAAGGGTTAAATTTAAAGGCTACGAACCTCAGGATATTCAACCATGAACTGGACCAAAGATACACTGGCAATGCTGCCAATAGAGCGGGGTTTTTACCTGCGCGGGCTTAGTATGACCCGAATTGAGACATTTGTTGCCGCCGCTTTTGCCTTTAGCATTACGCTAATTATGATATCTGGTGATCATATTCCTACAACCATCCCTGAAACCCAACAGGCAATGTTGGCTATTCCCGCCTTTTTGTTCAGTGGTGCTCAACTGATTTGGATTTGGTTTGCCCACGCAACGTGGAGTAAACGCTATGGCCTAGAAGATGGCAAGTCCATTATGCTGAGCGGACTATTAACCATGTTGGTGCTGGTGTATATCTATCCGATGAGAATGATGGCCAGTGCTTTGTTTTCGTGGGTGTCGGGTGGTTATTTTAAATCTGAGTTGGTGTTAACCAGTTTTGACGAATTGCGCTTTCTTTTTTACTTTGCCGCTATCGTACTTTTGTTGTTAGGCATTATCTTTTACTTGATGAACCGTCATGCCATTAACCTACGCGAGCAGCTACAACTAACAAACTATGAAATTCACTGTACTGTCACTGAGGGCATGTCGTGGACGGTGGTGATGGTTATCAGCGCCATGGTTGTTGTGCTCAGTGCAGTCGCTTCTGATACCGTTTTACCCTTTGTGCCGATGCTTTTTGCTTCTTTGAGTTTTACTTTGCCGCTACTCAAAAGATATCGCCGAAAAACCGAACCGGGGCAATGAGGCATGTTATTTTTAAAGACGAATCTGCTCAGTACCTTGTGCAGTGAGTTTGAAGGGCGATAATGCGAATATTATTAGACAGTCATATCTAGTTAAAGGATAAATCACTATCTACGGTAGTTCGTGGATTTATCCACGCAGGGGTTTATTCACCAACAACTCAATAAACGCCATCGCCGCTTTGCTCAAACTACGTTGGCGGTGGTGTAAATAACCCAACGTTCGGCTGAATTTGATATGCCCTAAATTACTGTTTGTTAAATTAAGAATACGCAAAGAATCTCCCACCAGCGTTTTGGGCAACACACCCCAGCCAAGGCCCACTTCAATCATCATTCTTATGGCGTCTAAATTATTTATCGACTGATGCTTTTCTAGCCCCACATTATGCTGTTCAAAAATGGTTTTAACCGATTGATAAGTGGCTGTTAGGCGGCCGGGTAAAATCGCGTTTATTTGACTCAAATCGGTTAAATTCACCTGAGATTTTGCCGCCAAGCTGTGTTGCGGGCTAACCACCACGCACATCTCATCAAGCCAAACCGGTTCACTAACCATCTGCATATTGGCCGCTATTGGCAAGGTCGCCACGGCCAAATCGTAATGGCCTTTTAATACCTCGTCATAAATTTGCTCAGAATCAAGAAAGTGCAAGTCTAACGCTACCTGAGGGTATCGTTCGGTGAAGCTGCGCAAAATGGGTGGTAATCGGTGCATACCAATATGATGGCTGGTGGCAATGCTCAACTGACCGGTAATGTTGCCGCTGATATCATCCATCAACCGTACAACCCCCTGAATCTGTTGCAAAATACTGCGTGCTTTGGGCAATAAAGCATTACCCGCTTGCGTTAAAGATATTTGCCGACCTATCCGGTCAAACAAACGACAACCCAATTGAGACTCTAAATTAGCAATGCGTTTACTCACCGCAGGTTGGGTTAAATGCAACTGCTTGGCCGCCTCAGAAAACGAGCCTGTGGTGGCCGTGGTGTAAAACGCCTGTAGGTTTTGCGTGTCCATGAGGCTAACCTTTATCTGGGTTGTTTTTGAGATAACTTTTCATCAAATCGTTGAAAGTATCTACGCCCATCTTTGTTATTTGCTGCTTTTGCTCATCGTCTAAAGTGCTGGTGGCAGGAGGTTTATAAACAAACATCACAGTGCCTTTTCCTTTGGGACAGGCACTGCTTTTGACTTTGCCATGTTCGATTCCAATGCCGGCGGTATGCTCAGTCAGTATTCCCATTGTTTGTGAGAGTTTGGGATAAATTTGATTGCCAACATAACGAGCCATACTTTGAGTTTCGAAACAATACTCAGTTTGTTGAAGTCCAGTGGTTGCACAACCACTTATTAGAACGGGTAATAGCAAAATCGTCATTCGATTCATTAAATAATCCTCTTAATACAAGTTGATCCAAAATAGTGAGGTGTATCATATCAGTTTTATTCATAAAAATAAGGAATGCTAAAGATGAAAAATATGAATTAGATTTATCTAAGTGGTTAATTTATGATGCATTCATCAGTTTAAATACACTATTGAACACCTCGGAGACGTTATGACTGGACAGGCTGCACAAACCTTATATGACAAATTATGGCAATCGCATTTGGTCAAAGCGCGCACCGATGGTTCGGCGCTGATTTACATTGACCGACATCTTCTTCACGAAGTCACCTCTGCCCAGGCTTTTGAAGGATTGCGGCTGGCCGAGCGCCCTTTGTGGCGCTCGGGCTCTATCGTTGCCACGCCTGATCACAACATTCCCACTACCACCAAAGAACGTTTAGCAGGGCTCGATGGTATTGTCGACCCGGTATCTAAAATTCAAGTCAAAACGTTAGACGATAACTGTAATGAATACAACGTGTTGCAGTTTGGTATGAATCACCCCGGCCAAGGCATAGTGCATGTTATTGGCGCCGAAACTGGTGCTTGTTTACCGGGCATGACCATAGTCTGCGGCGACTCGCATACCTCAACCAATGGCGCGTTAGGCGCATTAGCCCATGGCATTGGCACCAGCGAAATCGAACACGTAATGGCAACTCAATGTTTGGTCGCCAAAAAAATGAAAAACATGCAAATTAACGTCAACGGCCAGTTGGGTTTGGGCATCACGCCTAAAGACGTTATTTTGCACATTATCGGCGTGCTTGGCACCGCTGGTGGCACAGGCTTTGCGGTAGAATTTGGCGGCGATGTATTTAGAAATATGTCGATGGAAGGACGATTGACCGTTTGTAACATGGCGGTAGAAGTTGGCGCACGCGCGGGCATGGTCGCGGTTGATGACATTACTATTGATTACGTGAAAGGTCGCTCTTACGCGCCAAAAGGCGACTTATGGACACAAGCAGAGGCCGCATGGCGTAATTTGGTTAGCGATGACAATGCCAAATTTGACCAAGTTGTCACAGTGGACGCCGCTGACATAAAACATCAGGTTAGCTGGGGCACATCGCCCGAAATGGTGGTTGATATAGATGGAAAAGTACCTAATCCGGCACTGGAACAAAATGCCGATAAAAAAGCTGCCATTGAAGGCGCGATAAAATATATGGGGTTACAAGTTGATCAAAACATACGCGATATTCATTTGGACAGGGTTTTCATTGGCTCTTGTACCAACTCACGCATTGAAGACATGCGAGCCGCAGCCGCTGTTGTCAAGGGTCGAACTAAAGCAGACTCAGTTAAAGAGGCCATCGTCGTACCGGGGTCGGGTTCGGTCAAACGTCAAGCTGAAGCAGAAGGTCTCGATATCATCTTCGAACAGGCTGGTTTTGAATGGCGCCAACCCGGCTGTTCTATGTGCTTAGCCATGAATGCCGACAAATTGTTGCCCGGTGAGCATTGTGCGTCGACCTCAAACCGTAATTTCCAAAGCAGGCAAGGTTTTGGCGGACGCACCCACTTGGTCAGCCCTGCCATGGCAGCCGCAGCCGGTATTGCCGGACATTTTGTTAATGTAAACGAATTGGGAGCAGTTCAATGAGAAGTTTCACCCAACTAAACGGATTAGTCGGCCCAATGGCCAGAGCCAATGTCGACACCGATATGATCATCCCCAAGCAATTTTTAAAATCGATTAAACGCAGCGGATTTGGCAAAAACCTGTTTGATGGCTTGCGCTACCTCGACGAAGGCCTGCCCGACCAATCGTGTGTTGGGCGCCCTGCAAACCCCGATTTTGTGCTAAATCAGTCTCGTTACCAAGGTATCAGTGTATTATTGGCTAAAGAAAACTTTGGTTGTGGTTCAAGCCGAGAGCACGCGCCGTGGGCGCTTGAAGACTATGGCATTCGCTGCATCATTGCCCCAAGTTATGCCGACATTTTCTATAACAACTGCTTTAAGAATGGCATATTGCCGATAATTGCCGATGCAAAAGTGGTTGCTCGTTTATTCGAACAGACCGAACAAACGCAAGGTTATCGCCTTGATGTTGATTTGGACGCGCAAACTGTCACCACCCCTAGTGGCGAAGTGATTACCTTTGAAATTGATGAGTTTCGTAAGCATTGCTTGTTAAACGGGTTAGACGACATTGAACTGACACTACAAGATGCTGCTGATATTCGGGCCTTTGAAGACCAAGCCAAAGTACAGTCACCGTGGTTGTTTGCCGCTCTGACTTAACTGCGTGTTTTTCGAGCTTTATCTGTTGAAATAGTATTTAGTTGGATTGATAAAAGGCGAGTTAAACCGTCAATTTTAATCTAATAAGCTATACTGATTTGTCTTAATTCCTTGTTTTACACTGGAAAACTATGCAACTGAGTATTGGCAAAAAGCTATTCTTGGGTTTTGGCGGCGTTATAGTCGCCATTGTATTAAGTGCTATTTTTACCGAAATACAAATGATACAAATGCGCTCAAGCCAGCAAGACGTTTTGACCGTACGTTATCCCATTTTGTTGGCCGGCAATGAACTGTCTAACGGCATGGACCAATCTTTGGCCGCTGTGCGCGGTTACATGATACTTGGTGGTGATGACGAAGCAGGCAAAAAATTTAAAGACGAACGGTCTAATGCCTGGGCAAAAATAGACAGTGCTGTTTCCTACCTCGACAGCATAAAACTGAGCATGGACAGCCAAAGCCTGTCAATCATCGACCAAATCAAATCCATTCTACCGACCATACGAGACAATCAACAATCGATTGAACGCATTGCTCACGCCCCCGAAAACCAACCCGCCTTAGCGTTATTGCTTAAAACTGCCGGACCCACTGGCGACAAAATGCTCGAACACTTGACCGAAATCATTGACCTAGAAGATGAGATTGAGGCCGATGATGAGCGTGAACCTTTGCTCAAAATGCTGGCCGACTCGCGAGGTTCGTTTGCTATTAGTATGGGGAGTTTAAGGGCCTATTTGATCACGGGTGACTTAGCATTTAAAGACCGATTTGATAGTAATTGGTTGATTAACACCGATGCCTATTTGGCCATAGATGAAGAAATCGATTCACTACAAGAAGATCAACTGGCGTTGTGGCAACAATATGAAGCGCTTAGAGAGATATTGGCACCAGTGACCATTCAGATGTTCGAGCTGCGACTAAGCGAAAAATGGAATGTGGCCAACTACATGTTGGAAACCGACATAGAGCCCGATATCAAAAAAATCAGCGTTTTGCTTAGCGACATGTCTAAAAGGCAAAGTAAAGCCGTCAGTGGTGAAGTCAAAAAGTTGGCCGATATTTTACTGCGGGTTCAAGTTGTTTCACTTGCTGCAACTCTGTTTGCTATTTTTGCTGGCGCCATCATTGGGTTGAAAATCAGCCGAAATATTTCAGGAACCATGGAGATACTGGTTAAAGACGCCCACGATATTGCAGAGGGAGACCTGACTACTGACCATTCTGACGGGAAATTGCGAGAGTCTAACGATGAAGTCGGCCAATTGGCCAACAAGTTTTCGCAAATGAGCCATTCATTAAGTGACATGATTGCCACAGTGAAAAGTCACGGCGCACAAATGCGAGTGGCCGCTTTTCAGGTGGCGTCTTTGTCTGAAGAGATATTAAGTGCAGCAGAGCAAGAGCAAAATAACTCCAGTGAAGTGAGTAATGCGACTGACAAATTATTGCAAGCTTCAAAATCTAGCTTAAGGTTGGCAACCGAAGCATCAACTGTGGTGAAAAGCGCGCAAGAGCAAGCCGAAATCGGCATAAACGCGGTGAATGACACCATTGATGAAATGGAGTTATCGGTCAATGAGGTGAAACAAACTGTTGTTGGTATTGAGGGGTTAGATGAAGCTAGCCAACAAATATATAACATCACCGACACCATAAAACAAATTGCAGACCAGACCAACCTGTTGGCGCTTAACGCGGCCATAGAAGCTGCTAGAGCCGGAGAACACGGCCGAGGGTTTGCTGTGGTGTCTGACGAGGTAAGAAACTTAGCCATTAAAACCTCACAAGCCACAGTCGAAATAGGACAATTGATTGAACTGCTTAAATCTCGGGTTGATGAATCTATAGACTCAATGAGCAGGGCGGCCAATCATGTATACGCCAGTCAGAAAAAAGCGGCAGTTTCGGCCAGTGCCATAAATTCAATCGGCCAAAGTGTTGCGCTAATTAGTGACTCTAGCCGAGATATTTGTAGTGGCGCGGACGATCAAATGGTGCAACTGAGCTTATTGCAGGGCAAGCTGACGCAATTGTTTGAAACATTAAAAGAAGACAGTAGCCGAGCGGGTGCCGTATCTATTATCGCCAGAGTTTTATATGGCGTTACCGAGAATATTAATACATCGCTCGACAAATTTACCACGCTGCCAAGTGGCGGTTCGCACACCAAAATGCTTGGCGATAGACGTAAAGAGCACCGCATTGAAGGCTGTTTGAGGGCTGAGATTTATCAAGAACACGGGGCTTATGAAGGGGCGACTCGCAGCTTTGGTGGCAACACTTTGAGTATTGAAGTCAGTACACCGTTACAAGAAAACGCACCATTGGTGCTTACCCTCTTTTTGCCTCACAAATCATTTGATGATTATAAACAGCAAATCCCCATCACTTTAAATGGCACCATTACCCGATCTGATTATATCGATTCGGTTTATCAGTACTGCGTGTTAATAGACCCATGTGAAGATGAAAATCAGGCCTTGTTGAATCGAGCATTTGGCTTTTTTGACAGCAACAGCGAACAATTAGAATAAACTGCCGTACCTGCGTTGCCTTAATAAGCTATATCTTCGTAGTTTATTATGGCAACGTCAGTTATTGTTGATATCTCCCTTAACTTTTTTGTCAAATCCCTCTCATAACCTCATGTTTTTCTTAAAATCTATTCAGATTTTTTCAACCTTAAGATTCCGTTAAGAAACCATCAATACAATGCTCATTGTCGGATTACGACAGACACTTAATTCATGGAAAAAAACAGGACTTTTAGAATGAAACATTTAAAGAAAAACATTTTGGTTTGTGCAGTGACATTGGCAATGACTCAAACAGCTAGCGCTGATATTTTTGACGATATAGCCAATTGGGGTAATGACAACATTGTTGAACCAATCACTGGCGGTGTAGATGATGCGGGTACTTCACTTTCTGATTTTAGTAATGACGTAGGTGATTTTTTTGTCGCTACAGGTGACTTAGTAGTAACTGCCGGCAACGACGTTGTTGGCATATTAACGGATATATCAAACGATGCTTTTAACTCAGTAGCGGGTGCCAGTACAAGCGCCTACCACGACGTAAAAGACTTATCAGGGAATGTTTACTCTAACGCTTATTATGCGGGTGAAGTGGGGATGTCTCAATTCGACAGCGCCATGACAACATTTAACGAAACGGCGCAGGTGGGTGCCAACACCACTGCCACATATCTCGGTTATGCCGGCGATATGATTGGCGGGGCGTACAAAACCACACAAAGCAAAGTAGTAGAAGCACTTGATTGTAATGCCTATATGTACCACGTATGTAATACCGCTGGTAAAGCCTACGGCGTGGTTTCTACCTTAGATATGGGCGCAATTAATAATGCGCCTGCATTATTTGGTCGTGTATGGGGAACTAACCACGCTGGCAATGTGTTTACCCGTGATGAACTCAGTGGAAAATGGGTTCAGATCGCCGGTGGATTAAAGCAGGTTGATGTGAGTGCAAATGGTCGATTGTGGGGGGTTAACGCCAACAATGATATTTTTACTCGTGACGGTATGACAGGCCAGTGGCAGCATATTGAAGGCAAACTCAAACAGGTTTCGGTTGCAGCTAATGGGCAATTATGGGGTGTTAATGATGCTAACGACATATTCACTCGTACCGGTGTTAACGGTCAATGGCAGCACATTGAAGGCAAACTCAAGCAAGTGGCAGTTGCCGCAAACGGCGATGTATGGGGTGTTAATGACGCAGATGATATCTTTTACCGCAACAATGCAAGCACAGGTTGGACACACGTAGAAGGTAAGCTAAAGCAAATTGCGGTTGCACCTAATGGTCAGGTTTGGGGTGTTAACAGTTCTAATGACATATTCACTCGTCAAGGTCTTTACGGTAGCTGGCAACACATCGAAGGCACGCTGGCGCAAGTGTCTATCGGCACCAATGGCCATCTATGGGGTGTTAACCCAGAGGGTTACATCTACAAACGCAAAGGTGTGAATGGTGCTTGGGAGCAAATTGCTGGTGGACTAGCCTGGGTTGGTGCTCAGTAATCGATTGAATTGGTAATCGTAGCGGCAATCCCCTGTGATTGCCCATTTTATGATATTCCATTGAATTGTATCGATAACTTGCAAAAGGGCAGACACAGGGGTCTGCCCCTACGTTGTCCTATTCTTTATCCTCGCGCACGGCGCGCTCTACGATTTTAATTAGCACTCATCTATGACCATTGAAAGGACGGGCCGAGCTGAAGAAACAGTGGCGTCATATTGGAAATAACAATCTTCAGCATTATCCATTCCTTTGGGCCGAATGGTTGCCGATAAAGACGAGGGGTCGATTACCCAGTCAGCTACGTCGACATTGACAAGAAATATAAGACCTTGGTGCCAATTTATGGGATATCCCAAAGGGGTTAGGTATATGGTGTTACCATCAAGTACTAATGTTCGAAAGCCACCGCCGACATTGGTTGTCGTTTTTACTTTTGAAGCCGCTACGGTGAGGTTCATAGACGAGTCAACAGTGCCTTTAAAGGCTTTTAACGCCGCCACATTCGCATCTGTCGCGAAATTCATAAACTTAGGTGCAGCGGTAACGGCTAAAACACCCAATATCACAATAACGACAATCAATTCAATTAACGTAAAGCCCGACGAGCTTTTGGGATGATTGTTTATTCTCATGCTTAAATTTTCTCGCTTTATATTAGAGATTAGTCGTCGTATCAAGATAAGCATTACCCGCCAGGTCGGCGAGTGATGCTTGCGTTGAAACATTCGAAATCGACTCGATTTGTTCACCTGCTTTAACAACGTAAATGTAACTCACTGACGTGGCGTCATGGCTATCGTGTGTTGCTGTTCGGCTTTGATCTGAAAACTGAAATTGCAACTGAGAAATACCCGCATTTACAGTTATATCTTCATTAAACGTTAAGGTGAATCGAATTGTTTCACCTTCGGTAAAAGTGGTGCCATTAAGTGGCGTAGACACATTAACATTTTGTAGTTGCGGCGCTGTTTTGTCTACAGTAACGGCAATAGACGATGAAGCCGGACTGCGGTTTCCTGCAAAATCAACAGCAAAGAATGTTAGCTGATGTGGTCCATCACTATTAACAACTACAGATGGAAACTCAAAATTCACCGAGGTTGTTGTTATCGACGATACATCGCCGTCAACATCACTGTTTGCGACAATATAGATATCCGAATCAGCAGAACCACTCACCGAAAACTCCCCTGTATTGTTCATGTCTGTCGAGCGCAATCGTACAGAGCGTGGGGCGGTAGGTGTGTGTGAATCTTCTACTATCAACGGCACTTTGTTGTAGGCCGAAAGACCAGCGTCATTCTCGGCGACAATAACAAAGCGGTTGTCAGTATTGACCGGGATAAAGCTCAGACCTTGAGCCAACGTCACTTCAATATTCCATAAACCATTGGCTACCGTAGCAGAACCCAACGAAGAACCATCAGGGTTGCCATCATTGTTAGTATCTTTAAAGGCTTTAACAATAACGCCGTCAGTATCGTGCGTGCCCATCAATGTATAAGTATCTGCATTGATATAATCAGTATTGGCAGGCATTAACAACGAAGGTGCATTTGGCGGACCTTGTGCAACATCAGTGTCTTTGTAATCAGGAATGCCGTCACCATCGCTGTCGCCATTGCCTTCATCTAAGTCACTCAAGCCGTCATTGTCGCTGTCTGTATCTAAGCTATCGATAATGCCATCGCCATCAGTATCGTTCATGCCCTCGTCAGCATCGCTTATACCGTCATTGTCGTCATCCAAGTCATCTTGATTGCTGATGCCGTCGTTGTCGGTATCTAGCGGCTCACTGTCTGAGGTGTCTGCAATGCCGTCGTTATCGTCATCAGGGTCAGTTACATTGGGTATGCCGTCATTGTCGGTGTCGAGTAATGAAGGATCGTTACTGTCATCAATGCCATCACCGTCATCATCGTTATCTAAAGCATTGTCGATGCCATCGTTGTCAGTATCGAGTGGTTTATCATCAAAGTTATCTTCAATGCCATCGTTATCGTCATCAAGGTCAGCGTTGTTACCTGTGCCATCGTTGTCGGTGTCAAGCGATTCGCTCGGGTCAGTCGGGAAGGCATCTAAACTGTCGTTGCTGCCGTCACCATCTGAATCAGAGTTGAGTGGGTCGGTGCCTTGAGCCGCTTCATTAGCATCTGATACACCATCGTTATCGTCGTCAAGGTCAGCATTGTTGCCAGTGCCATCGTTGTCGGTGTCAGTTGTTTCAGTTGCATCTGTTGGGAAAGCATCATTGCCGTCATTGCTGCCGTCACCGTCTGAATCTGGGTTCAGCGGATCAGTGCCTTGCGCCACTTCGTCAGTATCTGAAACGCCATCGTTATCGTCATCGGTGTCAGCGTTATCACCTGTGCCATCGTTATCTGCATCTGTTGTTTCAGAGGCATCTGTTGGGAAGGCATCGGTGTTGTCATTGTTGCCATCACCATCAGAGTCTTGATTAAGCGGATCGGTGCCCTTAGCTGCTTCATCAACATCAGACAAACCATCGTTGTCGTCATCAGTATCAGCGTTGTTACCCGTGCCATCGTTGTCGGTATCGACAGTTTCAGAAGCATCAGTTGGGAAGGCATCAGCACTATCGTTGCTGCCGTCTCCATCTGAATCTGAATTCAGTGGGTCGGTGCCTTTGGTTGCTTCGTCTACATCAGACAAACCATCGTTGTCATCATCAGTGTCAGCGTTGTTGCCTGTGCCGTCATTGTCGGTGTCGACAGTTTCAGAAGCGTCAGTTGGGAATGCATCGGTGCTGTCGTTGCTGCCGTCTCCGTCTGAATCTGAGTTCAATGGGTCGGTGCCTTTGGTGGCTTCATCAACATCAGATAAACCATCGTTATCGTCGTCTGTATCGGCGTTGTTACCTGTGCCATCATTGTCGGTGTCGACAGTTTCAGAAGCATCCGTTGGGAAGGCATCAGCGCTATCGTTGCTGCCGTCTCCGTCAGAATCTGAATTCAGTGGGTCGGTGCCCTTGGTGGCTTCGTCAACATCAGACAAACCATCGTTGTCGTCATCAGTATCAGCGTTGTTACCCGTGCCATCGTTATCTGTATCAACAGTTTCAGAAGCATCAGTTGGGAAGGCATCGGTGCTGTCGTTGCTGCCATCGCCGTCTGAATCTGAATTCAGTGGGTCGGTGCCTTTGGTGGCTTCGTCAGCGTCAGATAAACCATCGTT
>CALKGI010000226.1 GCA_938085045.1 uncultured Alteromonadaceae bacterium | reverse complement strand
TCGGCATTGGCTTGCACATATTCTACGTTGCCAACAATGCCTTTATCACGCAGTTTTTCTCGCCCTACTTTGAGCATAGAATCGTTAATGTCAGCCAAAAACACCTGACCTTCAGGGCCAACCAAACGAGAAAACTTAGCGGTTAAATCTCCAGTGCCACCAGCAAGGTCGAGCACAGTTTGGCCACGACGAACACCACTGCAATCAATGGTAAAACGTTTCCACAAACGGTGAACACCAAACGACATTAAATCGTTCATCACATCATATTTTGCCGCAACCGAATGAAAGACATCGGCGACCATGTTGGCCTTATCAGCTTTATCGACGGTTTTATAACCAAAATGGGTGTTGTTATCAGGCTGTTCGCTCATGTTGCACTCTTTAAAGGGGATGACTGCGTCAAAATTGCCGTCATTTTACCTTATGTTTGGGGGCTGGGGCAATTTAAAAGCAAAGACCTCGACGGAAGTAACATTTTAGAAGGAACCGCGCAAATAATAGACTAAAAGTAGATTAAACAGTATACTGCCGCCGCGTTGATGCAAACGCTTCAACGCAACGGACGATACTTATAAATTTGAATTGTATACAGGAATTAAAGATGAAAAAAACACTTTTGCTACTTGCCGCCCTACTGCCTACTCAAGTATTTGCTAGCGATTTGGCCTGTGTGGGGAAAATTACCAATGTCATGGATTACCCTGCTCAATGTAACGGCAATCTATCATTCCAGCTCAATGCTACTGGTAATACGTGGAACTGTTCATCATCGGCAACGGGCAATGCTATGCTACTGAGTGCCCAAGCAACAAAAAAGAACGTGTCAATTTATATACCTAACGCCAGTGGTGCACTGACCTGCGCCACAGTGCCTAATTACACAACACCTAGATATATGATTTTGAAAACTGGGTAATGGTATTTAAATTGGTGATGGTGGAAGCGCCATCACCAGTTCAGCATATGAAGAAAAATCAGCTAAAAGCGGTCTCGCTAATCACCCGGTTTCTACCGGTAGATTTGGCGTGAATTAAAGCGTTGTCAGCACGCCCTACAAAGTGTTCGAGTTGTTCGTTGTCACGATAGCTTGATGTGCCCAAGGATATTGTCACACTCGGCAATGCACGTTTAGAACGAGCACTAACAAACTTCATTTTCTCTACGCCTTTTCTAACTTGCTCTGCCACTTCGTTGGCAGTGTGCAAATCAATATCCGGTAGTAAAATTAAAAACTCTTCGCCACCAACTCTTACAGGTAAGCCGCTGTCTTTAACATAATGGCTTATTTTACGAGCGATTTTGCTGAGCACAACATCCCCCACCAAATTGCCGTAGCTGTCGTTAAAACCACTGAAGTTGTCGATATCAATAGAAATAGCGGCGATTTTTCGTTGCGGATATTCGGTTAACCAAATGTCCATATGTTCTTGTACAGCTTTGTTGTTTTTCAAACCAGTGAGTGAATCAATGGTGCGCTCGCGTTGCAGGTCTTCAAGTTCCATGCGCAAGTGCTCAGTCTGAGAACACGACTCTATTAACTGTTCTTGAAGTTTCTGTTGGCTGTTTTTCATCTCACAGGTGGCATGAATCAATTGGTTGATCACCACTTTTGATTGGTTGATGTTCTCGCCGTCTAGCGAAACCAAACCGTTATCGAGCATGTCGATATAACGAGTTGTGGCAGCTTTTGAAAAGATGGACTGGTCGTTGATGCCATCAAGCATCACGTCAAGGTGCTCAACTATGTCGCCTTGCAGATCGTTCTGCTTAAGCACCAAGTCTGAATAAAGGGTTTCCATGACATAATTGTCAAACGATTTGCTGGCCAATTCGCGCTTTTCGATCACCAGCGATAATGTTGGATTTGAACAAGAGACATGTTCGTAGGCTACCGCGTAATTTAATGGGTTTGCTGCCAAACCATGACGCCCCAAAAAACCCGTCACCAACTGCATTATTTCGTTCGCCTGAGCCACTGACTCATGATACTTCATAGGAAAACTCCGTTGGTCACTACACAATTAAAACAACTCAGCTACATTTGGTTACATTCTGTCTTAAATCACCGACAATTGCCAGTCAAAAATGCTGTTTTTGTTAAATAAAACCCACTAGATACATTAAATAAATGTTAACAAATAAGTTACTACGATGAATAAGCTTAGTTAATCAATAAGTTACGAATATTCATTATTTCAGCATTAATATTCAATAAATAATTAATCTGCAATTTTTTTTGTCAATATCTGTACAACGCTAATTGCCATTCACACAGATTAGATTACTATAATCCTCAACTTTTTTATCCGTTTTCATTTGTCAGTTTGTATCAAACGGCAATGAACTTAAGGGAAGACTATGTTTACGCCAAATTCGAATTTAGCAAAAAGCTTGTTGGTAGCAACAATAATCAGCACCCTTGGTGGTTGCCAAAGCAGTGCTGACAATAACCAACCAGCACCAATTGCAGGCCAGCACAAAGCCAATTCAGCTGACACACAACTTAACGCTTTGATGGATGAGGTGTGGCAATACCGCCTGAGCATCAGCCCAACCATGGCAACCGGCAAAGGCACCACCGAATATGACCACCTGCTCAGTGACCTATCACCTAATGCGCTGGCAGAACAAAACCTTCGTATAAAGGCGTTTGTTAAAAGCTTGAATGCCATCAACCGTGCTCAGTTGTCGTCAACACAAATCATTAACCTTGATATTTTGGTACGCCAATTAAACAATACCATCGACCAATATCGTTATAAATCTCGCTATACGCCGTTAACAGCCGAGTCAGGCTTTCATGCAAGCCTTGCCTTTTTGCCAAGTCGGGTATCGTTCAAGCAGGTAGAAGACTATCAAAATTATGTGGCTCGACTGCGTGCTATTCCAAAGTATTTTGAGCAAAATATTCACTGGATGAAAGAAGGGCTTAGAACCGGCAACACTCAACCACAGGTGGTTTTAAAAGGTTTCGAAAGCGGTATTGAGGCGTTTATAGTTAATGTGGCTGAGCAAAGTGTGTTTTATAAACCATTTGAGCGTAATAAACCACTTTCTATCAGCGACAGCGAATTTGAACAACTCAAAACCGAGGCGGCAGCGGTGATCCTCGACGAGGTTGTTCCAGCCTACCGTCATTTTTATGACTTTATGGTCAAGCAATATATTCCAGGAGCGCGGCAAACCATTGGGGTGTCTAATACAACGGATGGCACCGACTTTTACAATAACCGGGTAAAATATTACACCACCACCGACAAAACCGCCGAGCAGGTGCATCAAATTGGGCTTAAAGAAGTGGCTCGTATTCGCGCTGAAATGGACAAGATCATTGCCAAGCTAGAATTTAAGGGCAGTTTTGCCGACTTTATTGAATTTTTGCGCACCGACAAACAATTTTACCCCACCACTGCCGAACAGTTATTAAAAGAGGCTTCGTACATCGCCAAAAAGATGGATGCAAAACTGCCTACACTGTTCAAGCATTTGCCCCGCACGCCTTATGGCGTAGCACCTGTGCCCGCTCACCTAGCCCCCAAATACACGATTGGTCGTTATGTGGGTGCAAGTCGCGATGATACGCCCGGTTATTATTGGGTGAACACCTATGCCTTAGATACGCGTCCATTATACGTACTTGAAGCACTGACTTTACACGAAGCCGTGCCGGGTCATCATCTACAAAACGCCATTAATAGAGAGTTAACCGACGTGCCGAACCACCGCCGATATTCTTATATTTCGGCCTTTGGCGAAGGCTGGGGTTTGTACTCTGAATATTTGGGTATAGAGGCAGGGTTCTATCAAGACCCTTATAGCGACTTTGGCCGTTTGACCTACGAAATGTGGCGAGCGTGTCGATTGGTGGTCGATACCGGCATGCATATTAAAGGCTGGGGCAGACAAAAAGCGATTGATTTTTTACAAAGCAATACCGCGTTGTCAAAGCATAATGTTAGAACCGAAATTGACCGTTACATCACTTGGCCGGGCCAAGCACTGTCGTACAAAATGGGCGAGTTGACCATCAAACGCCTTCGCCGTGAAGCGCAAGCAGCCCTTGGCGACAAGTTTGATATTAGAGAGTTTCATGATGAAGTGCTTAAGAATGGTTCGGTGCCGCTCAAAGTACTTGAGCAGCTGATTTTGGCTTACATTGAGCGCACGCTAACAGATTAAAGTAACTCAGCCCACTCTTCAGCCCAAGGCATAGCAGCGTCTTCGGGCTGTAGGGTTTCGCAGGCATCTATTTGCAGCCATTGTCCGAGTTTTACCGCTTGAAGCTCAGCAAAAATTTCATCCATCTGTTTGCCGCCACCACAAAATGTTGCGCCGTAACTGCTGTCACCCAGCGCAATCACGTTATAACGTTTGTGAGGCACCAAGGGCATTTGATTTTTTAATTCGTTATAAAACTTAACTAGGTTATCGGGTAAATCGCCCTGCCCTGTGGTAGACGAAATAATCAGTAAAGTATCGTTGTCATCAGATTTAACGCACTCAACCGTTGGTGATTCTGTCAACGCAACCGTGTGACCTTTGCCTTGAAGCAGCTCTTGCACCTGTTCGGCAACGAATTGTGCGCCACCGTAAACAGTACCCGTAATAATTAAAATGTTAGCCATGTCATCTCCAGCTTGAGTTTATTCAGTCACCTGTGTATTCCAGCCGAGCTTATCAAAAGCACTTCGCCATTGGTCATCAGGGTCGATTGTCAGCGCTATATTAGCCTTTGTTACCGGATGTGGCAATATTAGCGAGTGCGCCATTAACATCATTCTGCGATAACCAAAGTGCTCAAAAAAGAATGCATTTTGTTTACCGTCACCATGGGTGGTATCGCCCAATATTGGATGGCGTATATGCGCCATATGACGGCGCAACTGGTGTTTTCGCCCGGTTTGCGGTTGGAGTTTCAACAAAGAATACCGCACCGAATCATAACGCCCCACAGGTATTGGCAATTCAGACTGAGCAATGCGGTGATATTCGGTGACCGCTTCTTGGGCTTCTTTGTCTTTGTTGGCCATTTTATCGGCTTTTTTATCTAATATTTCTTTTAGCGGATAATCAATCACTTCGTGCTCAGGCGCAAAACCCCGCGTTATTGCATAATAGGTTTTGGCCACCTGATGCGAGGCAAACGACTCACCAACAATGCGTGCAATGTCGCTGCTCAGTGCAAACAACAATACCCCAGATGTTGGCCTATCTAATCGATGCACCGGATACACATGCTGGCCAATTTGGTCACGTACCATTTGCAGCGCAAAACGGGTTTCACGTTTGTCGATAAGCGAACGATGCACCAACAGGCCAGCGGGTTTATCAATGGCAACCAAATGTTCATCTTGATAGATAATTGACAATTCATTTATGGGTTGTTCGTTCATGAGCTGCTCAGCAATTTATCGAAATCATTAATGGTATGAATCAAAACATTGCCCTTTATGCCGCAAGATTTAAACGCTTCTTCAGCCATAGGGGTGATGGCGATTTCGCTGGGCAGTGGATGGTCACCATCAATCAGGGCGTTCATGCGAGGGATAAGGATAAACTGCAACCATTGTTCAAACTTTAAGGTGTCACAACAAAAAGGCTCCTTACTCGACAATGCGCGCGCCGATGGGTAATCCCCTTGCCACAACGACAACTGTTGTAACTGGTTTTCGATGGCTTGGAGTAAAAGCCTCGCCGACTGCTGTTTTATCACTGCTTTTTACCTACTAATTTTATGCCTGCGGCATTATGGCAACCCTACGGGTTAAAATCAAAAGATCTCACACACAGGCGCAAAGACATAGAGGTTCACGGAGGAAAAGATGAAAAACAACAAAATAAAAAAGGAAAAAGAACAACTCGTTTTTATTTAATCGATTGCCCTACCTATGTTTTTCTTTATTCTTGCTCAGTGAACCTCCGCGTCTCCGAGTCTCCGTGTGAAGCCTTTAATCTTTAATCTTTTTGCTTGTTACTCGCCGATCACTATATAATCAGCGCACTTTTTTGCACCGGGGCCACCAAAATGACCGACCAACTGTCTACCATCCATCAATTGCTTGAATCAACCGATACGCAGTACCGGGTGTTTGATATGGGCCGTAGGGTGCAAAAAATATCGCAAGATGATTTCAGGGCCTTCGAAAATGCCACCATACCCTATCCGTATCCGTTGAAAACCAAAGCATGGTTTGCCATTTTGTTTTGGGACAAAAAGCGCTCAGACCAACAGTTTTTGTGGTTTCTAAATTTTCAATTAGATGAGCAAGGCAAATTGGTTCAGGCTGTTCGTAACCACTTTATACACATGGTAATTGATGTATTGGGCACTGATCTCACCGAAGCCAAAGGCGACCAAGACAAGTTAGATAACAATCCTTATACCTTTAAGCCAGATCAGAACAAGCTGGCGATGCTCAATGCCCAAATAAAAACCCAAATGAAGCAAAACGCTTCTGTTTATTACGAACACGCTCAAAATTATCTACGCGGTTTACTTGGTTGGCAAGATTGGCAAAGTGTTGGCATACAGGGCTTGAGTGATTTTACGACTAGGCTAGACAGCGACGACAATCTGGCGAGTTTGTTAAAAGCCTTGCCAAACCTGCCTCAAGAGGTAGACACCCCGCTGTTAAGTTTGCTTGAACACATCAGCATTCCAACCCAATTAACCGAGACTTTGTACGATAAAGCCTTAAAGGCATTACAAAACAACGACCAATCGGCATTGATAAATTGTTTAAGGGCCATATCTAATAGTAAGGCCGTTAAAATTCGCCAGAAATTATTGACCCAGATATTGGCCTCAGACTTGGCGACAGACCAACAAGTTTTGTTGGTGATCACCGGGCGTTGCTGGCTAGACCTGCAAGACGATGCCATACGTCACCAATTTTTAGAAAGCCTTGCCAGTGCCAGCCCTGATCAAGTTTTGTTTCAAGGCATTGTGGCAGACTTGGTGGCTATCCCTGCGATACGTAATCAATTGTTGCAGAGTTTTAGAAGCCCTGAACGCTCGCCCACATTAGCAACGGCCATTGGTCATTTATTCAGTCAATAGCAACATTGGAGTAAAAACGTGGAAGAAATTTGGATTGCTATGCTGTTCTTTTGTATCGGCTGGCACTTTTATTATCAACGCAAATTGGCCGAATCGGCTCGGCGTTATATTGAAAAATATTGTGAAGAAAACACCCTGCAATTCATGAGCATTGCCAAACTAAAAGCGCGCCTTGTGATTGACAAAAAAAGAGGGATTCAGTGGGAGAACAACTACCATTTTGAATTTAGTGGAGATGGCGAAAGTAGTTATGAAGGCACCCTAACTTTGCTGGGTACCAAAGTGAAAAATATTGATTTGCCGGTTTATCGAGTGAGTTAAGACGTGAATGTATTCACGTCTTACGCACCGCTTTTACGAAACATCAGTTGGCCTTTTACATAACCGACACTCACAGGTGAAACATATTCGTAATCGTAAGTATTAAAAAAATCGAGGTATTTTTCTAGAGTGACATAAACGCCCACGCCTGCTGAGCTTTCGTCTTTTTCGACCAGTTCATCGACCGCTTTGATTAGCATATTGCCAAGCCCACTTTGTTGATGATTAGGGTGAATAGCCAAAAAAGCCATCATGTGGTAACGGTCATAAATCATTGCCGACCTGAGCTTTTCTTCTTTTTCAATCATTTGCTTGGTGCTCATATAACCCGCCGTGAGTAGCATTTTCAAACGCCAATGCCAAAACCGCCCAACACTCATGCCAAAATCAGGCGAAACCACACACGCCACCCCCAGCAGTTGCTCACCAACAAACAAACCAATGACATGCTCTTTGCTTTGCCAAAAAACATTAACCTCTTCTTTTATGGCCGCGCGCAAACGTTTGTCGTAATCAGATTTGTCGGCGTTGAAAATCTCCATGAACAAAGGATCATCATAATAGGATTGGTACAATAACGAAGCAGCAGCATTCAAATAACGGCTAGTCACGGGGCCAATTGTCGCCACGCGTTCTTTTTGCGGTTCTACCACACTGTGTACCATGAATCACCTTTTGTTATAATATGTTTGGATGCTTTTTGGTTATGAATATAGAAAATAGGAGCCATCCCAGAGTATCAACGCCAGTGGAAAATGCAACCCTGAACAAACGATATGCAAAAAAATGAATGATTTTCAATCCAACTCCACCCAGTACAAGCCAACAAATAAAGGGGTAAAAAGACAAAAGGCTCAAGTGTGAAGATTTGTAGCATAAGTTGTCATAGCCGTTACAATTTTGTACCTCCACTATGATTATTTGATTGAAAACAACGGCTTCAATACAAAAGTGCAGTTTTACCCTGTTCAATATAATGACTTTGCGTTAACATAATTGCTTATTAACTCACGCCCTATAGCCTTATTATGCACAGTGAAATTTATCGTATTGCCTACCAATTAAATGCGCAAGGCAAAAACCCTTCAGTTGCCCTTATACGTTCAAGGTTATCTACGCCGACCAGCTTGCCGGTGATTGTTCAGGCGTTGCAACAGTGGAAGTTAAACCCAGAGCTAGGTAAAGACGTCAAAAAAGATGCACCCGAGCAGCCCATTGCAACTGACGAGACGGCGCCAGATAATGACAAAATTCAGCAACAACTGAACCGATTAGAAAGTAAAATGGACCACATTATTACCTTACTCGAGGCTCAGCACGATTCGCAAAATCAACAAACCCCACAAGACAAACAATAAACAATGTATGCAGCCCAACTGACTTTTGAGTGTTACCGCGACACCACAATAACAGCCGTCGAAAAAGCCATTACATCGTTAATTGATAGCTATTACTTTAACGGCCAAATTGTTGGTCGCGAATTTCCTACAGTGATGAAAGACGGTTATTTTGTCACGCGCGTAGTATGCCCGCAAAAAGACGCACTGCAAGTCAATAACAATTCAGAAGTGGTCGAGCATTTTAATGCCAAACTCAGCGATGCGGGTTTGTTGCAGCCCAAGGTAAAAATACTTGGCTTAGATATCAATTCTGACAGCTCTGATGAATGCGAGACGCCTTCGTGGCAGATTTTATACACCACTTTTGTGCACAGCTGCTCACCTTTACGCTGTGGCGATCATTTCAGCCCAATTCCTTTATATACCTTGCCACCCATCGCCAATGGAGATTTCAAAACAGTGTTAAAATGGCAACAAGATTGGCAGGCTTGTGATCAAATTCAAATGAATGGTGCGTTAAAGGCTGAATTTGCGGTGCTCGAAGAACTAACAGGCTTTGGCAGTGACTTAACGCGTCGTGGCCGGGATATCTGCAAACAAATAGAACTGTTGTCAAAACGACCCACCTATTATTACCTCTACCGCGTTGGTGGCAGCAACTTGCAATCAGAAACTAATCGAACTTGCCCTAGTTGCGAGCAAAACTGGCAAGTCGACTCGCCTATCCATGGCGTTTTCAGCTTCAAGTGTGATGATTGCCGATTAGTGTCTAATTTGTCGTGGGATTTTCAATAGCGCAGTGATATTTAAATTAATGTTGAGGTAAACCGAAGCATGGGCAGACACGGGGTCTGCGCCCTACTTATCGGATAACTTTATTCTGATTCACCAATTGTCATCATTGACAAAAATTCAGCCATTGAATTAGCCAACTTAAGATGCGGCTTTTTACCAACATATTCCAACCAAATCTCACCCGTTTCATTGAGCATTGAAATTTGCTGGTCTTCTTGGTCGGTCAAACCAAAGAAAATCGTCACTTGTTGTTTAAGCTTACGTTTCATCATCACATGGCCAATGATGTTTTGCTGTAAATTACCAAAATCTTCTTCACTCCAAGGCAACAACAAAGTCAGCGGCCCTTTTTCGTGATTCAAATCTAAGTCTGAGCCCCAATAATGCGAATAAAAAGATTTAATATCTTCATGCAGCGTTAATTCTAATGCTTCTTCTATATTCGAAAAATCGCCAATCGTTTCGCGTTTAACCGGTTGCCAACGAACTTGTCCATCTTTTTCACTGCCTTTAATTTCACATGGAGAAGGCCATTGCGAGTCTTGTTCAAGCATAGGGAAACCATCGATATGTTGTTGATAATGGGCAAGCCATTGATTAATCAACTGATCCAGCGCTTGTTCGGTATTTTGCATGAAATGATTCCTGTTTTTGTATAAACTAGCCGCGGACAAGCTCAGGAGCCTGTCCGGCGTATTCTATACGACAAAGACCACTACTTGCAAAACAGTAAAAACAGCCACGGGTAAATTCAAACACATGTCCAAAGACCACCAAACACCAGACGAAAGCCAACTCAAAAATATCCTGCTGGGCAAAACCACCGATTATATCGACCAGTACGATGCGAGCATTCTTTATCCGGTGCCCAGAAAAATCAACCGCGATGCGTTAGGACTCGACAGCAACAAACCCATGCCCTTTTTTGGTGAAGATGTATGGCACGGTTACGAATTGTCTTGGCTCAATGCCAAAGGCAAACCTGTGGTGGCACTGGCCAAATTTGTTTTTAGTTATGACAGTACCAATATAGTTGAATCTAAATCCTTCAAATTGTATTTGAACAGTTTTAACCAAACCCGATTTGACTCAACAGAACAGGTTCGCCAAATACTTGAAAAAGACCTTGCTAACACGGCTAACGGCCAAGTAGATGTGCAGTTATTCACCCCAGAGCAACTGGCTTACTTTACCCCAACCGTTTTACCCGGCGATTGCATCGACGATTGTGATATCAACATTGACGACTATCACTTTAATGCTGACTACATTAAAAAAGGGTTTGACGCTAACAACCTAGTTGATGAAACCCTGCACAGTCACTTGCTCAAATCTAACTGTTTAATCACCAACCAACCAGACTGGGCAAGCGTGGTGATAAGTTACAGTGGTGGCAAAATCGACCGTGAGTCGCTGTTGCGTTACCTTATTTCGTTTCGTCAACATAATGAATTTCACGAGCAATGTGTCGAACGCATTTTTAATGATATTCAGCGCTTACTGGGCCCCACAAAGCTCACCGTAACGGCTTGTTATACCCGTCGTGGCGGGTTAGACATAAACCCCAGTCGCTCCAGCGAAGCAGGCGATACATTAACCGCAAGAATTAATCGTCAGTGATAAGCAAGTTAAAATCTTGGCAAGTCTACGTACCGAGTAAAGTGTGTCCAACCACATTGGTTTGTAGATGGTGCAAGTTTAAGCCAGCAAGACGATAAAAAAGTTTGGTTTTATCGTTTTTTTTATCTCGTAATGGATGAATTAATTTTTGTTTTAGGCCATAATCCGTTTATCTCCTTTTGGACGTTGCGTCCTCTGTTTATTAACTAAATCAGGAATATAGCATTTTGTCTGTAGAGCTGGCTAA
>CALKGI010000225.1 GCA_938085045.1 uncultured Alteromonadaceae bacterium | reverse complement strand
GGTATTAGGAGGATGTTGCAAAGTTTTTAAAAGCCAGCGTAGGGTGGGCGTTGTCCACACGTTGCCTCTTAGGCGGCCACCACATTTTGCGTGGTCGCCATAGATTATATCGTTGATAAGTACGGTGTTTTTATAACAAGGTTTGGTCATGAAGCATAGGTAACGCGTACGCAGTGCGCACCCTACGGTGCTAGCTGCTCAAAAGACCAAGTATTTTGCGTCTCATCTAACTTATACATAAAACGGTCATGTAAGCGGTGTTCGCCGCCCTGCCAAAACTCCACCTGATGGGGTTTAATCAAATAACCACCCCAAAATGACGGCAAAGTAATATCACCTTTGCTGAACTTATGTTTCATCTCGGCAAATTTTTGCATTAAGACCTGACGTGACGACACCGGACGACTTTGCTCTGACGCCCAAGCGGCCAACTGGCTTTCTTTGGGCCGAGATAAAAAGTACTTCATGACTTGCGCGTTCGACAAACGCTCGGCAGTGCCATAAACAATCACTTGGCGGTCGATATTATGCCACGGAAAATGCAGACTGATTTTGTTGTTTTGCCCCAACTCTTGCGCCTTGCGGCTGCCAAGGTTGGTGTAAAAAACAAAACCGTCTTTACTGACATCTTTGAGTAACACAATACGTTGTGATGGTTGGCCAGTTTCGTCAACCGTGGCCACGCACATCGCTGTTGGGTCTTTTACTTCTAGTTCAATTGCCTGTTTGAGCCATTTTTCAAACTGACTGAACGGCTCATCGGCCAAATCCTCAGGCAGTAATCCACCATGAAGATACTGCCGTCTCATTTCGTCTAATTTCATAGGTTTACATCTTTTCCATCACTTCAATACCGAGTAAATCTAAGCCTGTTGCCAACGTACGGCTAACCAATTGGCTTATCATCAAACGGCTGTTTCGCGTGGCAGGTGCTACGTCATCTTTAAGGATTGGGCAGGCTTCGTAGAAACTCATGAACAAGCTGGCCAACTCAAACAAGTAACCACACAATACATGCGGCGTACATTCGCTAACCATTTGGTCGAGCACTTCTTCAAACTGTAACAATTTGATTGCTAATGCTTTTTCTGCATCGGCATTGACTTCGATAGTGCCAGTCAATGTGGTTGGGTCAAGCTCAGCCTTGCGAAAAATACTGCGTGTTCGAGTATAAGCATACTGCAAATATGGGGCTGTTGCGCCGTCAAAGCTCAACATGCTGTCCCAGCTAAATATGTAGTCGCTGGTACGGCTTTTCGACAAATCTGCAAACTTAACCGCGCCCATGCCTAGCTTAAGTGCAATTTCTTTGCGCTGTTGTTCGCTGAGATCGTTTTCGCGTGCTTCAATCAGTTTTTCAGCCCGCTCAACGGCTTCTTCAAGCAAGTTGGCCAATTTAATGGTGTCACCGCTTCGGGTTTTGAAAGGTTTACCATCAGCGCCCATCATCATGCCAAATGGGCAATGCTGGTAAGCGGTTTCTTCGCGCAAGAAGCCACCTTTACGAGCTGCGATTTGCACTTGCTTAAAGTGCAATGCTTGGCGAGCATCGGTGAAGATGATGATTCGATCTGATTTTAAGGTAAATGAGCGATGACGACAGGCCGCCAAGTCGGTGGTTGAATACAAGTAACCGCCACCTGATTTTTGTACGATAAAGACCGATGGATTGCCTTTTTTATCGGCCAATTCATCTAAAAATATCACTTGGGCACCTTGGTCTTCCACCGCCAATTTTTGCTCTTTTAATTCAGTGATAACCTGAGCTAAATCATGGTTATAAGCACTTTCACCCATAATGTCGTCACGAGTTAAAGTGACTTTAAGACGGTCATAAACTTCTTCTGAATGGGTGATTGATATATCGATAAACTGTTGCCATAACTTAAGGCAATGGTCGTCACCACCTTGCAGTTTTACCACGTAAGCACGGGCACGGTCGGCAAAACCATCTTCGTCATCAAAGCGTTTCTTTGATTCACGGTAGAAGTTTTCTAAGTCAGACAAAGCGGTTTCGGCAATTTCATTCGCAGCCAATTTGTCAGATAAATGCGCTAGCAACATACCAAACTGAGTACCCCAGTCGCCCATGTGGTTTTGGCGAATAACCTTGTCACCACGAAACTCAAGGGCACGAACAACCGAGTCACCAATGATGGTTGAGCGCAAGTGACCTACATGCATTTCTTTAGCTAAGTTTGGCGCTGAGTAATCAACAACAACAATTTGTGGCTCGGCGTGTTCTGATACCGACAATTTGTCGTCTTTAAGCGCAACTTCAAGATTGCCAGCCAACCACTGGGGCTTTAAATGAATGTTGATAAAACCCGGTCCGGCCAATTCGACTTTTGCGGCCAAGTCATCAACTTCAAGGCAATCAATTAACTTTTGACCAAGCTCACGTGGGTTGGTTTTAAGTTTTTTCGCGGCGCCCATGGCCGCATTGATTTGGTAATCACCAAAGTTAGCGCGAGTGCTTGGCGTCAGCGCCGGGTTAGTGTCTGCTGGTAGCCCGGCTTTGATAATGGCTTGTGTGGCTCTTTGAGCCAGTATTGTTCTGATATTCATAATCTATTCTACTGTTCGCGTGTTTTATGGAAGGTTACTTCTGGGTAACGTTCGATACTTAAATTCAGGTTAACCATAGTTGGTGCAATGTAAGTCAGGTTGTCGGCGCCATCAAGGGCTAAGTTGTAGCTGCATTTGCGCTTGAATTCGTCCATTTTCTTGCCGTCTTCGCAATAAACCCAGCGGGCAGTGGCCACGTTGATGGGTTCGTAAAGGGCATCGCAGTTGTACTCGGCTTTAAGGCGGTGAACCACCACATCAAACTGAAGCATACCTACGGCACCAACGATTAAATCGTTAGTTTCTAGTGGTCTAAAGACCTGCACTGCGCCTTCTTCTGACAATTGCACCAAGCCTTTAAGCAGTTGCTTTTGCTTTAGTGGATCTTTTAAACGTATACGGCGGAACAGTTCAGGGGCAAAGTTTGGAATACCAGTAAAGCGAATGTTGTCACCTGCCGAGAACGAGTCACCAATTTGAATGGTGCCGTGGTTATGCAAGCCGATGATGTCTCCTGCATAGGCTTCTTCAACGTTGGCGCGGTCGCCCGCCATAAAAGTTACGGCGTCAGAAATTCGAATGTCTTTGCCAATGCGTACGTGACGCATTTTCATGCCTTTTTCGTATTTACCAGAGCAAACGCGCATAAACGCGATTCTGTCACGATGTTTAGGGTCCATATTGGCTTGAATTTTGAAAACGAAACCACTGAATTTGCTGTCTTCGGCAAGAACTGTACGTTGTTCTGTTTCACGCGCCATTGGTTTGGGTGCCCAGTCAACCAAACAGTCAAGCACATGGTCAACACCAAAGTTACCTAAGGCCGTACCAAAACACACAGGCGTTAATTTGCCTGCTAAAAACAATTCGAGGTCAAACTCGTGTGAAGCTCCGGCGACCAGTTCCATTTCCTCACGCAAAATTTCGGCGTAATCACCAAGGTGAGTATCAACCTCAGGGTTGTCTAGGCCCTTGATGATGACGCTGTCTTGCATCGTGTGGCCCATGCTTTGTTGATACAAAATCACTTCGTCGCGCAGAATATGGTAAACACCCTTGAATTCTTTACCACAACCGATGGGCCAAGAGATAGGTGCACAGGCGATATTAAGCACTTCTTCGACTTCGTCGAGCAATTCAACAGGATCGCGTATTTCGCGGTCGAGTTTGTTCATAAAGGTGATGATTGGCGTATCGCGCAGGCGAGTAACGTCCATTAATTTAATGGTTCGTTCTTCTACACCTTTGGCGCTGTCGATAACCATTAAGCACGAGTCAACGGCGGTTAGTGTTCGGTATGTATCTTCCGAGAAGTCGGCATGACCCGGGGTGTCGAGCAGGTTGACGAGGTTTTCGCGATAGGGAAACTGCATGACCGAGGTGGTAACGGATATGCCACGTTCTTTTTCCATTTCCATCCAGTCTGACTTGGCGTGTTGGCCAGACTTTTTACCTTTGACGGTACCAGCTTTTTGCAAAGCCTGTCCGAACAAAAGGACTTTTTCGGTGATGGTGGTTTTACCCGCATCGGGGTGAGAAATGATGGCAAAGGTGCGTCTTAAATCCACCTCTTTTACAAATTGATTGTTTGACATTTAGCTGCTTCTTGACTGGTTGGCTGGGGCCAAGTTTGAATTGCGCGGATTATAACACAATCGGTCAATATCGCACGCGCACTATGCGGCCCTTGCAGAAATAAAAAATCAAGGGGTCAGAGACATTGAAAGATGATTAATTCCAACAAAATCAACGCATTAAAATCAAGGGGCCAGAGACATTGATTTTTGAGGCAGCTGACACTTTAACAATATCATAACAAGTTGATTTAACGATTTATTTTATTACTGCATTTCAGTCGTCTATGACCCCTTGATTTTAATTGATTGATTTCTAGGGGGTATATTGGTTTTCAATGTCTCTGGCCCCTTGATTCTCTTGTTAAAACAATTTTGGCCGTTTATGCTAATCAACTCTCAAATCAGTCAACAGGCATTCATTTTATGGAAAAAATCACTTCAATTGAGCAACTTGAACAAGTTTACGGTCCAGCAGTCGAACGGGCATTGTGGAAAGAAATTGACCATGTTAACGACCATTATCGCCAGTTTATCGAAGCTTCACCGTTTTTAATTTTGGCCACTTTTGGCGATAAAGGCGTCGACTGCTCTCCTAAGGGTGACCCTAAGGGTTTTGTTCGCGTGGTCGATGAAAAAACCATTCACATACCTGACAGAAGAGGCAATAACCGCCTAGATTCGTTGCGCAATATCATCACAAACCCCAGCGTAGGTTTGATTTTTTTGATCCCCAACGCGGGCGAAACTATTAGGGTAAGTGGTACTGCCGAAATCATCATTGATAAAGCGTTGTGTGAATCTTTTAGCATGGAGGGGAAACCAGCGAGCAGTGTGTTGTCGGTCAATGTTGAGAAGGCTTATTTTCAGTGCCAAAAAGCCATTGCTCGCTCAAAACTTTGGGATGCATCGAGTTACATCGACCGAGGTGAGTTGCCTACAGCTGGACAAATGGCCCAGCATTTTTCAGACCTGCGTAATATTGAGTTTGATGGCCAGAGTTACGACCGGAATTATCCTGAGCATATGAAGAAGACTATTTATTGAGCAACACATCGGTTGTTTTTTTGTCTAAGGGTTGAGTATCCAATGTGTTAGCTGTTTGGGCTGCCAATTGTTGTTTTAAGTCTGCGAGGTATTTTTCGGTTTCCTCAGCGTCTGAATAGTCAATTTGGATTTTTATCATTAAAGAACGGGTCACATATTCAATGGCTTGTTGTAAATCGCCTTTTTGCTCAAATGCCAAAGCCAAATTGTGACAGGTGACGGCTTCTCCTACTTTGTCCCCTATCGATTCTCGAATAAATAATGAATGCCGTAAATGTTCCATTGCTGTAACAAAATCACCTTTAGCATCGTAAACAACAGCAATTTGATTCAATGATTGAGCTATTCCTCTTTTATTTCCAATTTCTTTTCTAATGGCAAGGGATTGAGTCAAGTAATCCAAGGCGACATCCACATCCCCCATATTATTATATATTTTACCTATATCATTTAACGAATAAGACTCTGCGTCTTTGTCATCAATTTCCCTTCTTATGACTAATGATTGTTGAAGGTATTCAAGCCCTTTTTCGTACTTTAGTGTTGCATGATATATCAAAGCAATATTATTAAGGGTAGTCGCTTCCCCTTCTTTATCACCGCTTTCTTTACTCAATTCTAAAGACTGTTCAAGATATTCAAGGGCTATGTCATACTCACCTTTTATCTTATAAATCAAGGAAATATCATTGAGTGTAACATCTTGCATATGTTTATAGTCAAGTTGCCGACTAGCCTTCAAACTATTGTTAAAATGCAACAAAGCCTCAGGAAAATAACAACCACGAAACAAGGCATGACCCAAATCATGCTCAAGAAAAATCAACAACGAACATGGTTCATCATCCAACAACCCAATCCCTTCAAGCGCAGCTTCCGCTGCCATAGCTACCGCATGGTTCCGTGATAACCATCGACTCAAATCCAAAAACAAACTCGCTTTAGCCTTTTTCTCCTTAGTCTCATCAACCAACTTTCTCACCCGTTTAATATGCTGGTCAATCTCCAACTTATCCTCATCACTGAGTTTCAAACTCTGCTTCACCTCATCCATATTCTGCCAAAGCAAACTATCAATCGGCTCAAGCTCCCGCTCCAACCAAAATGTCTGATGCCGAAAATCCCACAAGTCGGGCGCACCATAAATAAAAGGTGCAACCTCATTCATCCTCAAAAACAACACAAAATGAAGCTGACGGTGAACAATTCTATCTCTGTGTAAATTGATATAAGTGAGAAAGTCACTATCCGGCTTATCGGTTTCTTTTTCTCTTGGCACAGAGACAACCAGCGATAACACATTGGACTCAACATCACGTTCTAGCAGCGGATAAAGCTTGCTCGTGCCATGCTCAGCGTTATTGAGCGGATCATAATTACGAACACTCAATTGCTGTTCTGTAGCCAACTCACGAACTCGATTGATATAACTGAGTTTGTCTGCTTCATGATCATATTGAACCAGTACGAAAAGAGGCATTTGATGGGCAAACGTGCGCTCAGCAAGGTCCAGCAATTCAACCGCTTGTTCTTCTTGTTCATCTGCTCGTTGTTGGTCTGTCATGTGGGTCTACCCAGGGTCGGGCAAAGAGTGTAGATAGGCTTTTAACACATAACGCACATCTAGCCATATTTCGCCGTTTTCATATTCAACCACCGCGCGCGATTGTAAATAAGGCTCTACACCATCAACCCAACCACTATCGCACTTGGTAACCGCTTTTAATATGCCAACAGCTTTGCCACGAATAATTGGTTGGTAGTCTTTCTTTATTTTATTGAAAACTTTCTCAACATCCACGCCTTCGATTACATCGCTTTGACGCATGATGGCAAAATAGGCTGCGTCTCTAATGACCCGGGCGGTATCACGAAACAGTCCGCCGCCAATTCTTATCAATTCATCAATGGCGTGCTTGTCGAACAGTTTTGTTGATGGGTCAATTCGTTGTTCAATAAAGTCTTTTATCAGGGCGTAACCGTCACCGTCTTTATCCAGTGGTGGGCGGTTTTCGCTTTTATGTTTTATGTCGTAAATGCGCACCGATGAGAATGAGTAAATCAGGTCGTCATTCAATCGCTTAGTCGGTAGCGCTTTAAAATAGACAGGTAAGGTGTAAATGATGTTGAACTTCGGTTGGGTCAATACACCATAATATTCAGTGAATAAGCGATGATGCATAGCTTTGTCGCCGTCAGACGAGCCTTTTTCAAGGTCGTCTATCATCACCAATAGGCGCTTGCCTGTTTTGTTTTGCAAGTCTTTAGCCATAAGGTCAAGAATAGCAATAAGGTCTTGCACTTTAGGTTCGTGCACCAACTTTTCTTGATGTTGCCAAGAATGACGACTACTCAGCTGTGCTTTAAAATAAGCAAACCACGCAGAAGCTTTAGCACCCACTTCGGCTTTGATGCTCTCGTCGGTGATGAAGGTATCAACCAGCTTTCGACCCCATTTGTTTAAATCATCTTCAAACGCTCGGTCGAGTTGTTCTGGTGTCGTAGAGGCGATTAATTGTCGGCCCATTTCAACCAGTAAGGCATCATGCGTTAAGTTAATGCTTTCAATAGTGAACGATTGCGCAGTAATGTAGATAGGAAAATACTTCTCATTGATTTTGGCATCGTGGTCAAGCCGCATCAACTCGGTGGTTTTGCCACTACCTACATGGCCGCACAAAAAACCGTGAAAAGGCTGTGGGTTAAGTTTGAGATCAAATGTCAGCTTTTTAAGACCATCTTCGGCCCTTTGAATATAGAGGTTTGAATTTGGATTGACTTCGTTGGCAGGGTCGAAGATATGCCAGACTTCTTCCATGGTTTTAGCTGGTACAAGCGATGTCATTTATGCTCCAAAGTGAAAAGATAACAGTGACTTGTGTCATTGTTACACGCCAGTTGTGGCATGTAAAAGGTTTTGCCTAGATGGTTTTTGAGGTTTTAGGCCCAACTGACTTTCAACAAAATTTACAGGTGGGAAATTTGCCTTCAGACACAGTTGGTTTAACCGTATTTCAGTCAGTTTCACGGTGATAGTCTATTTATTGCTCATTGCGTTGGCCCCATTTGATTTATATCGCTACTTGCTTGATATGTGGACATAAGTTGTCTATAAATTTAAGGGTCCTCACCACCATATTGAGATCATCACAGGTGCCACAAACCGCAAGCGACAAAGACGAAAAACCAAAAGAAATAGACATTAACTCCAGATTCTATCGCTATCTGATTGACATGAAATATGCCCTCAGAGAAGTGGATTTTGACGATGGCGTTAATCTTGGCGACGATCACGCAGACGACAAAGAACAAAAGACAGGTCAGCAGTTTGAACGCGTGTTGTTGGCCGTAGAAGAAAGGCGGCTCAGAAAAGTAAAAATGCAAGAAATTGCCGAAAGCAAAACCATTGAAGCCATGGCAAAATCGTTAAGACCCCATATTGTTGAACACGTCAGAAGTAAAGTCCAAGACTACGACCATGCAGTCAATACTTTGTTGCACTTGCCAGCCAATTTTCTTGATTTGGTAGACATGGTCTATTCTAATTCGATGACCTACAGCCGGGTGGCTGGCATTGTAAAACTTAACCATGTAAATGAACGCAACCTAATCAATATGGTCAATCGCAGCGATTTTCAATTGCAAATAGGTAAACCTATCAGCCAACGTATCAAAGATGCTCAAATCGCCATCAGTCTGCTCGGTGTCGCTGGTACCAAAGCACTGCTACCTGTTATGATGCTCAAGCAAACCATTAAGTTACGCAACGAACATTTTCCACTGTTGGGTTTTAAATTGTGGAAGTTGTTGTTGAGTAACGGTTTAGCTAGTCATTATATTTTGCAACAAAAAGGGTATGTTGACCCTATCGAAGGGCTTCTAGCGGGCATGATGCTAAACCTTGGCAGTGTGTGTATTTATCATCAGTTTATCGCTTCGTTTGAAGAGGTTAAAAAGCAGTTTTTGGTTGAGTTTCGTCGTGATAACAAAAAGACACAACATGATTATTTGTTGAAGGTCGACCCAGAACCTGCATTGTTATATCAGCTGATGCGTGAATTAGCTCCTAAACATTCGCTCAAGCTCATTCAACACCTTGAGATGCACAAACAACGGCCCAAGGGAATGTCGATGTCTCTTGAACAGGCTTTAAGCCCCTGTTCTATAGAGCAATGTTCTCCCTTAGCCAGAGCCTTGCGCCAAGGCAATGCTTATGCCCAACTCGAACAACTCAGACATGCCAAATTGATTGGCAAAGAAAACATAGGTCCATTTTTGGGCAGCGTGGGCATGAACAAAGAAGGCATGACAGCCTTGCTCAAACGTAACCTAACTCGTTTAGAGTTAAAGCATTTTGTAGAGTAATAAAGTGATTATATTATACCACGCCAATTGTAATGACGGATCGGCTGCCGCACTTGCCGCCTGGATGAAAATAGGAGACAAAGGCAACAGTTATATCGCCGTCTCTCATGGTAAACCGCCACCACCCGAGGTCGTCGGCGAAGATGTGCTGATTGTCGATTTTAGCTACCCCCGTGACATACTGCTCAACATGAAAGCAAAGTCGGTGTTAATCCTCGACCACCATATTTCAGCGCAAAAAGCGTTGTCTGAACCCTTCCCTGAACATTGTAATATCACTGTTTATTTTGATATGACTCGCTCTGGTGCGATGATCTGCTGGCAGCATTTTTTTCCTGATGCTGAGGTCCCATTGCTCATAAAATATGTGCAAGACCGAGATATTTGGATTAACGAATATCCACAGTCTGCTTTTTTAACCTATGGTCTGAGAGTATTTTCAGAGCAGTTTAGAGATTGGCGGGCTTTGATAGAAGACACCAATAAGCTGCAAGAGGCGGTTAATGCTGGCGAGTCGATTTTTACTTTTATTCATCAGCAATCACGAAGAATTATCGCCAGTCGAGAAATTCAAAACATAGGTGGGTTTGATGTGCCAGTGATTAATGCACCTGGTTTTATGGCTTCTGATATTTTGCATAATGTTTTAATTGAAGACCCCAGCGCCCCATTTGTCGCATCCTATAGCGACATTTTAGATCAAGGCATGCGCAGTTATTCGTTACGCTCAGAAGATCACCGAGAAGATGTCTCGCTGATTGCCAAAAAGTATGGCGGTGGCGGTCACCGCAACGCTTCAGGCTTTAGTGTAGAGTTAAAACCTGTATTAATTTCAGAAAATTAAGCCGCTATAAAATCAACCGCCACCAAGTAAACCTCGCCCACGAACAACTGGCCTTATTGACCTTTGAACCGGGCGAGAATGGTTTCTCGGTAGGTATCACTACTGATATTTGACGCTATTTCTCTAGCCTTTTTCACATCACGCCTACTTGTAGCGGTCGCCAAATTACCCAACACAAAATCTCTGGTGCTGCCTTGTGATAATTCATAAGCCCAACCTAGGGCTTGTTCAGGTGATTGCTGATACCAACCTTTCACAGCAGTGCTAATATTGCCATTATGTTGACCTGAATCATTGAGCGCCAAAGCCTGTTCGGCGGCCGCTCGCGGGTCGGTTCGACTCCATTGCAAATAGAGTCTACTTTGAGCCATAGCATACCCTGGTTCACCTTCATGCTCAGCTAGCCATTGCCGGGCTTGATTAATATCATTACGACTGAGTTGGTCGACAATCTGGCCAAACAAACCCGCTTTGCTGGTACCCGGTGCCATTTGTTCAAATAGGCTCTGGGCTTTTTTCACATCAGCCCTGACCATAGCAACGCCGGTTAATCGGGCAATATCAGAATCTTCGAGTAACCCCATGCGTTGCGCCCATAAAAACGCTTCTTCGGGATACTTATTGCTATAACCATACAAGAGTGATTTGACGTCTTTTTTGAAATCAGGTCCCTGATTTTGTTCATAATATTGAGCAACTGCCCGAGGGTCTGCCGCAGACCAAGCGCGTATGATGCTTTTTTTGGTGTCTACGCCCAAGCTTCCCTTATGTTGCTCGTACAATAGCAACGCTTTTTGTGGCGACTCATAGGCGAAGTTTGACAGTACCACCATGCCATATTTTCCTTTGGGTTCCATGTTCATTGCATATGCCAACGCCATTTCTACATCGTCATTTGCCCAAGCTCGAAATACCGTGTTAATTAATCGTTCACGGTTGTCGCCTGCCTTCAGTTGTAACATAGCCTGCATCGCAGCTTGAGGGTCAGACTCAGCCCATTGAGAGACCAGCATCATCAGCTGGGTTCTTTGAATGTTTCTATCGCTATCATCAGCTAAAATGCGGGCAAAGGCTTGCTCAAAACTCTCATCCTTCGCTTTGGGGTTGTTATATGCCAACATCCTTTTCAATTCAGGGTTGCTTTGAATATAAGCTAATAAGGTAATATCTTGACTAAAATGCGCATCCGTCACTAGTCGATAAAGAAACATATCCAGTTCATTTCTTTTATTTGGTATTGATTGTTCGATGTCAACTAGTACCGCCTGCATATCGCTTAACGCCCATTCGTGATACAGGGCAAACAGAGTTTGCAATTTCATATCAAACTGACCCATGCGCAGGTTTTGCCCGTCAAATGAGTTGTTGGCCCAGTACAGTTGCATAGCCTTATTTGTATCGAGTCTAAGGTAACGCTGATAAAACAGACGAATAACAACCTGACTATCAGGATTGCCGCTTTGCCCCTCCAAAGCATTGATAAATGCCACCAACTGTTTTGTCGTGGCTGCCAATGCGATTGGATAAGCCATGGCTAAGCGATTAAACCGCCCTTTTTGCGCCAAAATTTGGCTAACCATTTTTTCAACGTCAACGTTTTTAAGACCTACGTTTGCCAATTCTGTTATTTGCGAGTCGACAGTTACGCTGCTGTTGGTGTCGGCTTTTACTGAATTTACTCTAAACTCACTGGTCTTTTGCAGCGCATTCGTCTGAGGCTGTAATGTTGGTAGACTTTCACCTTGGCGGTTTTGTTGGCCAATCAGCAAATAGGCAGCGGCAAAACCCAATGCAGCTGATATTAAATAACCGGTAATTTGAATACGTTTTGTCATCTTCAGGGGTTGCCTGCATTAAGTTGTCGCATTAATCCTTGTTGGATTTGCGTATTGGAAATTTCAGCAGCAATAAAAGCGGCTTCCTCAGTATCGTAGCGATTCACTTTTCGAGCTAATGTGGCAATGGTTCTGTCACGCATGTCGCCTTCGGGCAAATTAAACACCCAACGTAAAGCAGAATCAGGCGACTTGTCATACCAATTGGTGGCAATCGACGACAGATGCCCAGACTTATTCGCATTGTCTTCCATGCCTACCACAACCTCGGCAGATTGTTGTGGGTCACGACGAGTCCATTCATACAACAAGTTATTTTGAGCCTCTTTAAATTTGGCCTCATCGCTGTATTGCGCCAACCATTTATGCGTTTGGGCGATGTCAACTTTACTACGCTGGCGAACAATATTGGTAAACAATCCGTCTCGAGAAGCGCTTGGCGGCAATCCAGCAAACAGTTCTTCCGCTTTGCCTAAATCGGCCTGAACCAAAGCATTGCCCATGTTTGACGCAACATTGCTGTCATTGAGTAAACCGACCCTTTCAGCCCACTGGTACGCCTCTTCAGGATGTTGCAGGGTATAATGCCAAGCAATTTGACGGGCATCGTTTTTCAGCTCTGCCGCCCCTTTTTGCTCAAGATAACCCGCCGCAGCTCGTGGGTCTGACGAAGCCCAAGCTTGCATCACTTGACTTTTGACCGTGCCATCGAGTTTATCTTTATATTGCTCAGTCAGTTCCAACGCTCTAACACCGTCTTTTTTAGCCAGTGTAGACAATGCCGCGTAAGCATAATTATTCCCCTCACCAATACCAATAGCACCAAGCAATGCCTGCTCAGCATCGGTTTCGGCCCAAACACTAATAACAGTGCTGAGCAAGCTTTGGCGTGACCCACTGTTCACCATTTCTTTTATTCTTTGTAAAGCCGATTGCGGGTCTGTTTTTGCCCAGCGCCTTGCCAAGCGATAAAGGCCATGGCGACGAGCATCACTATTTTTGGGCATCAAAATCATGCGCTCAAACGCTGTTTCGTTAGACTCTCTTTGGGCAGCGGCTAGCAATGCAGCGGCGCGAGTGCGCTCAGAGTAATTCTGGGCCAACGTTAAAAGTGCTTCATTGGTGGTAAAGTGATCGTCTCCCAGTAAAAAACTGATGAGGTTTTCGCGGTTCTTTTCAACCACGTTGGTGGTGATGTCTTCCAGTGCTTTTTCCATGTCGGTCCAAGCCCATTCATGGTAAATATTGAACATGACACGACGATGCTGGGGCGACTCCTCAGGCACTGTTAGCCAAAAATGTTCGCTGGCGTCTTGTGGGTTGAGGTTGATATAACGTACGTAAAAAATTCGAGCAAGACCAATACTGTCAGGCTCACTTTTCTCCATCGACATTAACGCATTAATCATCTGCCCCAATTGTTTTTCGCTCGCACCTAATGCCACAGGGTAAGCCGCTGCAAATTGTTTGAATTGGGTAGGTTGTGCAACTATCGCTTTTGCTGTTTTAACAATATTCAGCGGCACCGCTTTGATATCTCCAGATGGCTCAGAGGATTTATCATTAGCAGCAGAGGGCCAAATCGACCATTGGTCATCAGCAACTGTAATTTCAGTTTTGGCAATGCTCTGAGCGTCACGTTGCGGTAATTCAGTGCCAGTATTTGTGGTAATAGTGACTCCGATGAAGACCCCCACAGCCACGAGGGCCACAGAACCCAGAATTTGTTTGATCATGTCAATCCTTAATAAGGCTTGTTGATTTGGCAGATAAGAATGATTTTGCCAGCGATGGCGCGAACGGCCAATTAAAAGCGACAGTTTGCATCAATTTTAGTGTAGATAGCCCGCCCAAAGCAAAAGTTTTTTGCTACAATTCCCCCACTTTTAACAACCGCCCTAGAGTATCGAGTCTATGAAGATCATTTCTTTTAATATTAATGGATTGCGTGCCCGCATCAATCAACTGCAACAACTGATCGACAAGCACCAGCCCGATGTTATCGGCTTGCAAGAGATCAAGGTTCATAATGAAATGTTTCCGTTAGAAACGATTGAACAAATGGGTTACAAAGTCATTTATCACGGTCAAAAAGCCCACTATGGCGTGGCAATGATGTCTAAGCAAACGCCAGTTGATGTGCAATATGGTTTTCCTACCGATGATGAAGAAGCACAAAGACGAATGATCATGGCCACTTTTGAGCTAGCCAATGGCGAAAAAATCCGAGTGTTAAATGGTTATTTCCCGCAAGGTGAAAACCGCAGCCACGAAACTAAGTTTCCTGCCAAAGAAAAATACTACGCCGACCTAATGAGCTACCTCAATGGCCATCATCAAGCAGATGAAAACCTCGTGGTAATGGGCGACATCAATATCTCGGCAACCGATTTGGATATCGGCATCGGCGAGAAAAATGCCAAGCGCTGGCTCCAAACGGGTAAATGTAGTTTCTTGCCAGAAGAACGACAGTGGTATCAAACTTTGGTTGATTGGGGCTTGCAAGACAGCTTTCGCGTGCAAAATCCTGAGGTTAATGACCGTTTCAGCTGGTTCGACTATCGTTCAAGAGGGTTTGACGACAACCGTGGCCTGCGTATCGACCAAATATTGGTTACCGACAAGTTAATGGCCAACTGCACTGAAACTGGCGTTGATTATGAACTCAGAGGCGCAGAAAAACCGTCAGACCACGCCCCAATTTGGGCGCAGTTCAAATAACATGAACAACAATCATTCCCAAGACCTGCATCCAAGGTACCAGTGCCCACAATGCAAAGAGCCTCTAACTGTCAATCAGCAGGGTTTTAGTTGCGCCAACAGGCATCAATTTGACCGCGCTAAAGAAGGTTACGTCAATTTGCTGCCAGTGCAAAACAAGGGGTCAAAAATTCCAGGCGACAGCCCCGAGATGGTCATTTCTCGAAGGGACTTTTTGGCCACCAATGCTTATGGCTTTTTACAACAGGCGGTGGCGGTTACCTTGAAAAATCAGTTGGGCAATGCAGCTACAATCATCGATGCAGGTTGCGGCGAAGGCTATTATACCAAGGCACTGGCAGAACAACTGCCCGAAGGGCAAGTGTATGGGGTAGACATCGCTAAAACCGCAGTGCGTTACGCAGCTAAACGCAGCAAATCAAACAAAGCCCTACACTTTTGCGTTGCCTCTAATATCAATTTGCCATTTGCTGATAATTTTGCCGATTTGATTTGCAAAATCTTTGCCCCGGTTGAAGTCAAAGAGATTGGCAGAGTGCTCAAACCTAATGGCATATTTATGACCGTGGTGCCCGGGCCAAAGCATTTGTTTGAGTTAAAGCAGGTTATATATGAGTTGCCTAAAGAACACGAACCTGAAGTTTGTCCTGATGGGTTTGAACTGGTAAATACCCAGCCTTTGACTCAGACACAGGTGCTTAACAAAGCAATTGATATTGCCAACTTATGTCAAATGACGCCTTTTGCTTGGAAATTAGCTGAGCAGAAAAAGCAGCAATTGATTGAAGCTGGAGAAATGCCTGTAACATTTGATTTTGTGGTGAATGTTTATCGGCTTGTTCAGAACGAACAAGCCGATTGATTAGAACATGTTTTTAGTGAACGCTTTGTCCATTGTCTCAAAAGCTTGCTTGAGCAATACGGCCAACTCCTGATAACGGGGTTTGCCGCTAGTTGCTGGTATCTGACAACCTTCTTCAATCATTTGCTGATGAATTTGGTGATACCAATTAGCCATTGATTGAGGTAATGGTGTGTTCGCGCGTTTACCCAACCAATAAAAACCCTGTACTGGCAATGACAACATAAACAATGAACAGGCGATTGCCTGTGGCATATAGTCAAAACCCAACAAGGTTACCTGAACCATTAGCGATAAAATTGCTAATACGGGTAACAAATCGATACCCAGTTTGGTTGCCTTGATCATTCGATATTCCATGAATATCGCTGCCAACTCCCGCTTCAGCGGCCATGTTTTACTATAGGTCTGACCATCCCTTATCAGTGCTAACGTATCTTTTTGCATTTGCACCTCAACTACTACTATGACTGTTACCCTAACAGTAGCATATAAGAAAACGAATTGACTAGCTTTAACCACCTCAGTGCACAATTTGCCGTCAGTTTCACAAAAATGATCCCCTTAATGTTGATAGCCGCTTTCCAACTCTACTGTTTTTCACTATGATGTGCGTGTTGAAGTAGTTTGATCAATACTGAATAGCAACATGTGCAAATTTGCCTACCTGTACTCCCCAAACCAGTTGAAATGGATGATTAATGTCAAAGCAAACCCTAGAATTAATGAAAGAAACTTTCACAATTCACAGTTTTCCCCCTGCGGCTGATATTCCCCAACCGATTTACCAGGCACCTATATACTTTATCAGCAAAACATATGACGAATTGTCGGTTGTATGCCCAAGCACGATAGAGCTTGATTCTCTTGAGCATGAATCTGGCTGGGGAGCACTTGAAGTGCTAGGTCCTTTGGGTTTCTCACTGACCGGCATTTTATCCAATATCTCTGGCGTACTGGCCAATGAAAAAATCAGTATTTTTCATATATCCACCTTCGACACTGATTATATTTTGGTCAAACAAGATGCCATGTTCAATGCAATACAGGCGCTGCAAAAGGCGCAATATAACGTGTTAACCCCAGATTCTCAGTCGTCTTGAACATCAACTTTTGTGAATAATTGTGAGCTATCCACTTAATAAATTACGCAGCATTGAAAAATCAGAAACCCCACCGGGTTTTGCCATCATCGCCCCGGTCAGTGGTGATGTACACCCATTAGAAGTGGTTGGGCAACCGATGTTTAGCAGCGGCATTTTAGGAGAGGGCGTAGCAATAGAAATGGCAGGCAATAAAATTGTCGCGCCGTTTGATGGTTTGATTACCCAGTTGCCCGGCAGCTGTGGGCGAATTCAATTAAAAGCAACCAACGGTATTAAAGTGTTAATGGTGTTAGCTGGCCAAACAGACCAATTAATGGGTTTGGGCTTTAACCAGTTGGTTGGCGAAAAACAAACAGTCATCAAAGGTCAAACACTACTCACGTTCAATCTGCAACAACTCCATAAACTCAACAACCCCACATACTGCGCAGTATTTGTTGCCAATGCCGAACAAGTTGGTCATATCGTCTACTCAGCAAAAAAAGTTACTGCAGCTGAGGATGTTTTGTTAACAGTCATGGCTAAGAAAAAGGCAACGTAAATTAATCCTACCTGTTCTTCTTAGAAACGAATCGACACCGATACACCCAAAGTCTTAGTTGTGATGTTAAAGACTTCGCTTTGTTCATAGTCCAACGACATTGCTACTTTTTTATTGAAACCATAACCCAAGCCCACGCCAGCCAATAGCGATACACCGCTATCGGAGCTTTTACTAATGGTGGGCGCATCAGAAGTGCCCGCCAAAGACTCAAGTTTACTGTCCCAAACCAGTGCACCCAAATGAGCTTTTAAGAATACCTTGGCGTTCACCGGATACGTAAACACCCCACGTACATCCGCAGCCAATGTACTAAAGTCGCCTTTATAAACTGTGGTACTGGTGGTTTTTCCTGCGGCATCAGTTTGCTTGTTGGCAACCAAAAACTTAGCTTTGCCCAAAGACGAAAACCCGCCTTCAACCGCTATATATTGATTAAAATGATGACCCACAAAAGCGCGAACACCTTGTCCGGAGGTCTTTTTGGTGAAGCTCAACGGGGCAAGCGCAGCCGAATCAAACTTAGGAGAAAACTTAATCGCGTCATAGCTGTTATTTTGCAAGGCAACACCATAGTAATTAAATGGGTTCACTGTTTCTGCGTGCCCGTCAAAAGCTGCAAAAATCAACATTAACAATACACCATAAATTAAAGACTTCATTAGTTCCCCTTATAATTATTTTACCCAAATTGGCAGAGCTCAAACCAGCGGCGATACTAAACAATATTATCGTCAATTACCAATGCATCCATCAAAACAAGCTGAATCAGCAGAACAAATATGCTTTAATCTGCGCCATTGAAACACTTAGGAATACAAACCATGGCCAAAACCACTATGTACGGCATCAAAAACTGTGACACCATCAAAAAAGCCAGAAAATGGCTCGAAGCCAATGAAATAGACTTCGATTTTCATGATTACCGCAAAGATGGTATCGATATCGACATGCTGAGCAAATTTGAAGCTGCACTGGGCTGGGAAAACCTGCTGAACAAACGCGGCACCACCTTTCGAAAATTAGATGACGACCAAAAAGCTGATTTGAATCGTGACAAAGCGTTGGCTTTATTACTTGAACATCCAGCAATGGTTAAACGCCCAGTGCTAATCAGTGATGAGCAATATCAATTGGGCTTTAAAGCAGAACAATATCAGGCTTTTTTCAAACAATGAATAATCACCCAACCCTAGACCTAGCCAGAGCGTTGATTCAACGCCCTTCTGTGACACCCGAAGACGCCGGTTGCCAACAATTAATGGCAGAGCACTTAAAAACGGCCGGTTTTAATATTGAATCATTATTTTTTGTCGACACCCTCAACTTATGGGCACGACGCGGCACACAAGCACCACTTTTTTGTTTTGCCGGACATACCGATGTTGTCCCAACCGGACCCGAAGAGAAATGGGATATCCCGCCATTTGAGGGGGCCAGCAAAGACGGTTATCTTCATGGACGCGGTGCGGCCGACATGAAAGGTTCGCTGGCGGCAATGGTGATTGCTACCGAACGCTTTGTAAAAAAACATCCAGATCACAAAGGGTCAATTGCTTTTCTCATCACCAGCGATGAAGAAGGTCCTTTTATCAATGGCACTCCAAAAGTTATCGAAACCCTTGAAGCGCGTAATGAAAAAATAGATTGGTGCATAGTAGGTGAACCTTCGAGCACCGACCAAATTGGCGATGTAGTCAAAGTCGGCAGGCGGGGGTCTTTAGGTTGCTCTGCCAATATTCACGGCGTTCAAGGGCATGTAGCCTATCCACATTTGGCTAGTAACCCGGTTCATTTGGCTGCACCTGCCATTAGTCAACTAGTCAATATGACATGGGATCAGGGCAACGAATTCTTTCCGCCAACCACTTTACAAATATCCAATATTCAAGCGGGCACCGGCGCGCACAATGTGGTGCCAGGCGAATTATTCATTGATTTCAACTTTCGCTATTCCAGTGAAGTGACTGCACAGCACTTGATAGCAGAAGTAGAAACCCTGTTCAATGAGCACCAGTTAGAGTACGACTTGCATTGGACTTACAATGGACTACCCTTTTTAACAGGTTCTGGCGAACTGGTCGATGCAGTCGTTCAATCAGTCGAAGCAGTCGCGGGTTTTGCGCCCCAATTACTCACGACTGGCGGCACATCTGACGGTCGTTTTATCGCGCCTACCGGTGCCCAAGTTGTTGAACTGGGTCCATGCAACGCCACCATCCACAAAGTTAACGAATGTGTCGGTGAGCACGAGCTGATTCATTTGACTGACATGTATGAGAAAATCCTAGAAAACCTGTTGCTATAACCCTAGCGGAGTTTAGTAACAGCAAAGGCAATGGAAACCAACCAGCATGATTGTAGATACCAACGCATTATTCGGCTTGAAAACCGCTCATTTACAAGAGCACTCAGACGGTTTTTTTATTAATAGCGAAGTCGAAGCGCCTTTTAAAGCTCTTAGAGCAGCAGCACAGGAAGCGGGCTTTGATCTCAAACCCGCCAGCAGCTACCGTTCTTTTGAGCGCCAACTGGCGATTTGGAATGCCAAGTTTTGCGGCGTTAGGCCTATATTGGATATCGATGGCAACGTCGTCGACATTAGGCCACTAGATGACTGGCAGATATGCCAAGCCATCATGCAGTATTCCGCCCTGCCCGGCACAAGTCGCCATCACTGGGGCACTGACATTGATTTTTATGATGACAATGCCTTACCCCAAGGTTACGAATTACAATTAATTGAATCAGAATACGATCATCACGGCCCCTGTGCTGCACTCACTCACTGGTTGATGAACAATGCTGCACAATATGGCTTTTTCTTTCCTTATCGACATTACTTGGGCGGGATTGCCTGCGAGCCTTGGCACATCAGTTATTTTGAAGTTGCCGAGCGTTACCTTTCGCAATTGCAACCACAAAGCGTCTCGGTATTACTCACTGATACCGACATTGAAGGAAAATCGGCAATACTGAGCCATATCGATGAAATCTTCACCCGTTTTGTCACCAACATCAGTGGAATGTAATGAGTAACCTAGGCTTAACATTAATTATCGTGCTGGTACTGGGCATTATTGGCGGCAATATTTTATTGCTAAAAAAGAGTGCGCGTTTTGAGATAAAGAAGGGCACTAAAAGTGACGTAAACAAGGACAAAGATGAAGATGAGGACGACAGTAGCTGGTGATAATAGGTATTTAACCGTGGGCAGAAACATTGCCCATTAAAGATAGTTAGAATAAGAAAATGAAGTTATAACGGTGAGTTTTGTTTAGCCAATGAGGCTTGATCTGTGGTTTGAGTACTTTGTGATTCGCCGCTTTGATGGTCTGTGGCATCGCATTGACGCAGTTGAACCAGCGATTGAGCCAGTGTGATACGTTTGGTTTGTGTGGTTTTTACAGTGGCTTGGTCACCACCATTGTTCACCGTTGAATGACTCACCACAAAAGGACTTGCCGCAGTAGCCGCAAAACTCAGTGAACTTAACAGCATCGTTGCCAGCAGTTTTTTCATCATGACTTTATCCTTTTCCAAACCGAATTAAGCTCAGAACATACCATTTAAAAGCTCAAAAAGCAATCCTGACTAGCGGGTCAGAATGCAATGAGTTAGCTTACCGATTCAGTCAATCTTTCAATGGCTTCATTAGCGATACTGGCTGCGCTGCGCATCAACGGGCTTTTCAATAAGTCGACCTCATAAACCCAGATTGTTTTGGCATCGGCTTCACTGATAACCAAACAGCCTTCACACCATTTTTGTCGTGAGGCATCAATAATTGCAATTTTAGTGTTGTGCATAGTTGTCACCATTTCTCTAAATTGGTTTGAAATCATTATATTCAATAGATGTATCGGCCAATATCCGCCAAATCTTAAATATTTGTGAGATATTTCAGGCAAAATACTGACTTTGGCGTTGTAATACAGCCAATTTTATTGCCAAGTACACGTTAATTAAACTATATGGTGCTCCTAACTCTTTGCCCTGATAGAATATCCGCCATTTAATTTATTTTTGATCAGACGAAACGGAAAGTGCAGCCATGCGTACCACAGAATATTTGTTAGCCACCCTTAAAGAAACCCCTTCTGATGCCGAGGTTATCAGCCATCAATTGATGCTTCGTGCGGGTATGATCCGCAAGCTTGCTGCGGGTTTGTATACTTGGCTGCCGACAGGCGTACGGGTCTTGAAAAAAGTAGAAGCCATAGTGCGCGAAGAAATGAACCGCGCCAAGGCCATCGAAATGTTAATGCCAATAGTACAACCTGCTGAGTTGTGGCAAGAATCTGGCCGCTGGGAGCAATATGGTCCAGAATTGGCCCGTCTAAACGACAGGCATGGCCGTGGTTTTGTGTTAGGTCCAACTCACGAAGAAGTGATGACCGAAATGGTGCGTAACCAAATCAGCAGTTATAAACAATTGCCAATCACTTTTTACCAAATTCAAACCAAATTCCGCGATGAGATAAGACCTCGTTTTGGCGCCATGCGCTCTCGTGAATTTGTGATGAAAGACGCCTACTCATTCCATTTGTCAAACGAATGTATGGACAAAACGTATGAAATCATGCATCAAGCCTACTGCAACATCTTTGAAAGACTTGGCCTAGATTACCGCCCAGTAGTGGCAGACTCAGGCTCTATCGGTGGCGCGGTCTCTCACGAATTTCACGTATTGGCCGACTCAGGTGAAGACGATATTGCCTTTAGTGATGCCAGCGATTATGCCGCCAATGTTGAAATGGCCGAAGCATTAGCACCAACCACACCTCGTGCAGCAGCCACAGAACAATTAACTGAGGTTGCCACACCAAATGCGCATACCATTGATGATATCGCCAAACTCTTTAAAGTCGAGGCGAGTCAAACCATTAAGACTTTGATTGTGCATGGTATAAAAGAAGAAGACAGTGATGAACAGCCGCTAGTGGCTTTGGTTCTGCGTGGCGATCATCAATTAAATGACATTAAAGCCGAAAAAACAGGCTCAGTAGCCCATCCAATGACATTCGCCAGCGACGAAGAAATCAAACAAGCGACCGGCACCAACCCGGGTTCCTTGGGTCCTATCGGGCTAAAAATGCCAGTCATTGTTGACCGCAGCGCTGCCAACTTGGCCGACTTTATTTGTGGTGCCAACAAAGATGGATACCACAGCACTGGTGCCAACTGGGACCGAGACATCACTGGTTTTGAAGTTGCTGATTTACGTAATGTCGTTGAAGGTGATGCCAGCCCATGTGGCAACGGTACCTTGAGCATTAAACGTGGCATCGAAGTAGGTCATATCTTCCAACTTGGTAAAAAGTACACAACCGCAATGAATGCCGGCGTACTGAACGACAACGGCAAGAACGAGATACTCAACATGGGTTGTTACGGCATTGGTATTTCGCGCATCGTCGCCGCCGCCATTGAGCAAAACCACGACAAGTATGGCATTAAATGGCCAGAAGCCATTACCCCATTCCAAGTGGTTTTAATACCAATGAACATGCACAAGTCACACCGTGTGGCCGACGTAGCACAAAAGCTCTATGACGAATTGTTAGAAGCAGGAGTTGAGGTATTGTTTGACGACCGTAAAGAGCGTCCGGGCGTTATGTTCAACGACATGGAGTTGGTCGGCGTAACTCATACCATCGTTATTGGTGAGCGAAACCTAGACGAGCAATTGGTGGAATACAAAAACCGCCGAAGCGGTGACAAAGAAAAATTGGCGATTGACTCAGTAACTGATTTTCTTAAAAGTAAGATTGGATAAGTAGTAGATGATGTTGGACGGCCAGTAAGGCCGTCTTGCATGTATTAGAATGTTTAAAATATCTTTTAACTAAGATTCGGAGCCTGTAAATTAAATTGTGTAACTGCCTATTTATAGTACCCTGTTAGGGACTCTAGGATAGGCAGAATATGAATAGAAAAGAATTAGAAGCGTTTGCCCGTGAGGCAGCAAAATCACTAAAGACTGAAAAAGATCTCAA
>CALKGI010000224.1 GCA_938085045.1 uncultured Alteromonadaceae bacterium | reverse complement strand
CATTGCCTGTTTAGTCTTCACAATATACTGGCCCGCCGACATCCATTCATTTTATACCGCTTACGACGAGCACAAACAAAACCATCCTGAAAAACCTTTTGATTATTCACCTTATGCAATCCTACTAATTAAAATCCAATTGGTATCTATATTGTGTGGCGTTTTAGGTGGTCATGTTCTAACTCAATTAATGGGAATTTCATTGTTTAAAGGAATCAATGTCAGGCTGCTTAAAAATGCGCTGAAAGACAATGATTTTGAATTATTATTGATGCGTTCAATGCAGTCAATTATCCCCGTACTGTTTACTTGTCAGTCCGGCAAAGTATACGTTGGGCTGGTAAATCGCAGTGAAGAGCCGCAAAACATCCGAACACACATTAGAATACTGCCACTGCTCAGTGGTTTCCGTGATATTGAGACGCTAAGAGTCGAATTTACAACCAATTACCATGATGTATACATGAAACTGGGGATCGGCACTGATGGGATAGCCATGGAAGCCATAAATGAACCGCATCCCTATTTGGTATTGAAAGATTTCGAATTGGTTTTACCGTTTAAAAATATTCAGTCAGCCAATCTTTTTGACATCAATACATTTTTGCTTTTCGAAGAGCAGCATGAGGTAGTTGACAAGGATGAATAAGAAACACTTGTGTTATTAACCGTATATCACGGGCTTATCAGGCGTCAAATTCTGCAATAATCAACCCCCACTCCCTGATGAATCCCCTCCCCTTGCGCCCAATCAAAAACCTCACGACTTCAGGATTAGAGTGATAACAAAAGCCCAAATCAGCATGAGTTTACAGCATCAGCAAAAACCACTAAAATGCACATTCTTTATTTAGATTAATAAATTGAAGGATTGAATATCATGGGAATGAAAACACGGGGCAATATTGCCCTTTTCACATTGGCATTAGTATTGTCAGGCTGTGGCGGAAGCTCAGCACCTGATTTACCAGCCACTCCAGACATACCTGCGGTTCCAGAGGTTAACACTCCCCCAGCACTTGTGGTTATGGCCCCCACGCAAATCATTAACGCTCAACAAGAAACTGTCACTCTTGCAATTACTGCCAGCGATGATAAATCGGTAGCCAGTTATAGCTGGTCGCAAACAGCCGGTATCCCGGTCACCCTGATAGATGCCACCACAGCCAGCGCGCATTTTGATACGCCCGTAGTCAACCACGACTCAGCCGACCAACTACTTGAATTTCAAATCATTGTTACCGACAGCGAAAACGCTACCACCTCTGCACAATTGTCAGTGACCATTAAACCAAACAATCATATTCCAACCGTCACAACTGCCGCAGTAGCCGATGTTCATTCTGGCGATACTGTACAACTGACGGCCGATGCTATTGATGTCGATGGCACCATTGCCAACTACCACTGGCAGCAACTCTCAGGAACCTCTGTCACCATCAACAATGCTGATACAAGCAATCCATCGTTTGTTGCGCCTCAAACTGAAATGGATGAAACGCTTTCTTTTGAAATAACAGTAACTGACGATAAGCAAGCCTCAAGCACAGCCTCTGTGAATGTCAATGTTGGCGCCGCTTTACAAGTGCCTCCCGAATTAGTGACATTGCCTAAAATCACCACCAAAAGTGGTGCATATACTTCGATTGAATGGGAAGTTAGCAGTACAGACCCACAAGTAACGGTGACGGTCAGCCAAACAGGTCAACATGATGATTTAACAATTGTGATGACAGACCAAAACAAAGCTTATTTCACCGCGCCAGAAGTGGCCACGACAACACAAATTAGAACGCTCAAACTGACAGCTACCGACAACGAAGGTCAATCGACTGCGGCTGATATTGAAGTAGAAATTCAGCCAAGTACTGCCACTATTTATCCGCAAAGCAAAACCATTCACACCTTTGTTAACCAAGGGCATGATATCGACGAATTTGATGTTGCCGATATGAATGGCGACGGCATTTCTGATATCATCACCCGTGAGGTTGGCGGTTCATTTTGGTATAAAAACAAAGGCAATTTGGACATAGATTTTACGCCAAACAAAATGCTTGGTGAGGTCAACAGCCGCCGCCGCGCTTTTGAATTACTAGAAGATATAAATGGCGATGGCTCTATCGATTTAGTGATTTATCAGTTGGGTGCCCAAGGTTTCGGTTTGTATTTACAGCCCAACGATGGCAGTGGCAATTTTACTTCAACTGAACTTATCGGTTATTTACCCCAAGCAAATGATTACATTACCACCAGAGACATTAGAGTAACCACTTTTACAACAGCCAACACGTCAGGCAAATATATTATTGTCGCCTTAAGTAATAGCTTGTATGTCTTTGCCCCCAGCCCTGCGGGTTACACCCTTATCAGCAATAAGAGTTTTGAGAACAAGCGTCCTGCTATTGCTTCTATTACCGCTTGCGATCTCAAACAAAATGGCAACGCCGACTTATTCTTTCAATTGATAGAGCACGAAGCAGGTGCTGGTACCGAACAAAGCAGCCTGCATGTTTTGTCTGGCGATGACAACTATCAAACTGACACTCAGATTGATGAAAGTGCATTATATGACACCGCTTTTGCCTGCCTACCCTCAGGTGACAAACAACGTTTAATACAATATCGACGCGAAGACAATAATGGTGTTACGGTTGAAATCAGTTATGACGATAGCCAATCGACTTACCGTGCAATTGAGTTTGAATCAGCCATTGCTAGCAGCAAACCATACACCAATGAATTTATCCAGCTTGATGTTAATGGCGATCAAATCGATGATCTAGTTGCACTAGATCGAAATGGCAAAAAGACCAAGGTCTTTACCCGCTCAAACAGCACCTCTTTGAGATTCAGCAGCCGTAATTCACTGTGCGACTGCGACATCACACCATGGGCTGAAACTTCAGACTATCGTCAATTTAGCCAAATCAACAATACTTTTTGGTTGTCAGACAAGCTGGCTGGCGGCAACCCCAATGACGACGATAGTGGTAACAGAGTTAACTTTACGGCGCTCACAACCAGCCGAAGCCTAAATATTGTAGGGTCTAACTTTATAATCGAACAAACCGATGCCAACGGTGAGCTCGATTATTCAGTATTCAAACTCCTTGAAGGTCAACTCACACAAAACATGTCATTTGACATGACTTTATTTGACCATGGTTTACCCAAGATGGTTGACTTTAACAACGATGGCAAACTCGATGCGTTATACAGTTACTCTAAACCAAACAACGATAACAATAGCACTTATGGAGACCTATTATTTGCCTTACGATTGGCAAACGACACAGGTTATGATTCAGAAAAGGTGCTTTTTAGCATGCTAGACAGCGTCGAAAGACCCAGCTTCAGGCGAATCAAAGATATCAATGGCGATGGTCATCTAGACATTAGCCTAATCTATGATTTTGGCGTACTTGTTGAAGGTTGGAGGTTATACGACGTCCAAAGCGACAGTTATATCGCAAGCAGTAACGGTGGTTTGTTCGTCAGTGATGTAGACAGCCATAACAGCAGTTTTCACCGAGGGTTTGAAGATTTCGATGGCAATAACCTCAACGATATCTTTCGTCTTGACGAGTTGAATGTAGGATGCGCATACAGGGCACCATATGAGTATTGCGGTACTCTTCAAGTCAACATGCAGCACTCACCGGGTCAATTTGGTCAGTGGATAGACGTCGATCCGCAAAAGATGTTTTTTGAAAGGTATATGTTTGCCGATATCAATCAAGATGGCAGTCAAAATCTGTTTATCAAAGGCCGCCCTTTGTCAGGGGATGGCGACAACGCCTATACCATACTTAACTACTGGTATCAGTTTGACCAAGACGGCACCATTACCAAACATCAGGCAAACACAATGCCAAACAACATTGCAGATATTTACGGTACTGGCCAACCTTATTTAGTTGATTTCAATAACACCCGAAAAATGACCATTTATCAGTATAGTGCGCTGGCTAAAATGCCAGTCCCCAGTGAAATACAAAAGCTGCCGATGAACTTAGGTTTTTTGCCTCGGTTTGTCGATATTGATAAAGACCTAGACATGGACATCATTACATACGATGGTGAACACATATATTTGATTGAAAACAAAGTTAAATAACATCGATTAAAACAACAAAAATAAATCAAGCCGCTGGGTGCTAATCAACAGCGGCTACTTTACAGTATTTGCTAAAGTGACTAAAATGCACGCTCTTTATCTATTTAGAACAACGAACCGAAGGATTGAATATCATGGGATTTAAAATACGGAACAATGTCGCGCTTTTTACATTAATGCTAATGTTATCTGGTTGCGGTGGCTCAAGTTCAGCACCTGATACACCAGACATTCCCGACATACCAGTAGTTAACACTCCTCCAGTACTTGTGGTTACAGCGCCCACACAAACCATTGACGCTCAGCAAGACACTGTCACCCTCGCAATTACCGCCAGCGATGACAAATCAGTGGCCAGCTATAGTTGGTCGCAAACTGCGGGTATCCCGGTCACCCTGACAGATACCACCACTGCCAGCGCGCATTTTAATACCCCGCAAGTCAACCATGGCTCAGGTGCCGAGCAGCTCGAATTCCAAGTCATAGTCACCGACAGCGAAAATGCCACCACCTCAGCACTGCTGGCAGTGACCATTGAGCCCAACAATCATATGCCAACCGTCACTATTGCCGCTGTGGCCGATGTTCATTCTGGCGACACAGTACAAATGACTGCCGATGCTATTGATGTCGATGGCACCATTACCAACTACCAGTGGCAACAACTCTCAGGAACTTCTGTCACCATCAACAATGCTGATACAAGCAATCCATCGTTTGTCGCGCCTCAAACTGCACTGAATGAAACGCTTTCTTTTGAAATAACAGTAACTGACGATAAGCAAACCTCAACTACAGCTTCAGTGAATGTCAATGTTAGCGCCGTTTTGCAAACACCACCCGAGATTGTGACCTTACCCAAGGTTATCGCCAAAAGTGGGGCATTTACGGTAATTGAATGGGCAATAAACAGCGAAGACCCACAGGTCACGGTTGCAGTTTCTCAAACGGGTCAACAAAGCGATTTAACCATTGTGATGACAGACCAGAACAAAGCCTATTTTACCGCTCCAGCGGCGACCGCAGCATCAAGTAGAACACTAAAACTGACCGCAACCGACAGCGAAGGCCAATCGACTGAGACTGATGTCGAATTAGAAATCCAGCCAAGTGCCACCACTATTTACCCACAAAACCAAACCATTCACACCTTTAATAACCAAGGTCATGAAATCAGCGAATTTGATGTGGCCGATATGAATGGCGATGGCATTTCTGACATTATCACCCGTGAGGCTGACGGTTCATTTTGGTATAAAAACAAAGGTAATTTAGACATAGATTTAACCCCAAACAAAATACGTGGTGAAGTCCCACGTAATCGCAATGCCTATGATTTACTTGAAGATATCAACGGCGATGGTCTTGTCGATATGGTGATATATCAATCGAGTGGCGACGGTTACAGTTTGTATTTTCTGCCCAACGATGGTAACGGCAAGTTTAACTCAGTTGAACTTATCGGTGCTTTACCCGGCGCAAACGCTTACCCTTTTTCCTCAGACATCACAGTGGCCACTTTTACCACTGCCAACACTCAAGGCAAATATATTACCCTAGCCTTAACACAGAACAACAAAGGTCTCTTGTATGTCTTTGCCCCCAGCCCAACTGGCTACACCCTTGTCAGCAATAAAAGTTTTAATAACAAGGGACCTGTTCTTACTTCTATAGTCGCCTGCGATATCAAAAAAAATGGCAATGCTGACTTATTTTACCAATTAAGAGAATACCGAGCCGGTGCAGGTGACAGGCAAAGCAGCCTGCATGTTTTGTCTGGCGACGACAACTATCAAACCGACACTCAAATAGATGAGAGCCCACTATATAACACAGCTTTTGCCTGCCTTTCTTCAGATGACAAACAACGCTTAATTCAATTTCGCGGCACAAGCAATGGTGACGTTACAGTTGAAATCAATTATGACAGTAGCCAATCAACTTACAATGCAATCGAATTTGACTCAGTCATTGCCAGTGACAGACCCAATGCCGAGGAGTTTGCCATTCTTGACGTCAATGGTGATAATATCGATGATCTGGTCGCACTGGATATGAATGGCAGAAAAACCGCCGTTTTTCTGCGCTTAGACAACACCTCGCTAGCGTTCACCAAAGGTTATTTACTGTGCAACTGTCTTATTACCCCGTGGGCTGAAACTTCAGATTATCGTCAGTATCAACGCACCAACAATACACTATGGATATCAAGCGAGTTTACTGGTGGCGACCCCTATAACGACGCGAATGGTAACCGAGTTAAGTTTGATCCAGTGATAACCAATCGCGACATACAGTTCATCAATGACAACGTAATTATCAAGCAAACCGATGCCAATTATCAGCACACTTATTCAGCGTTCAAAGTCCTTGATGGTCAGCTCACCCCCGACATGTCATTTGACATGACACTGTTCGACCATGGTTTACCCCAAATGACTGATTTCAACAACGATGGCAAACTCGATGCGTTGTACAGCTACAGAATCCAATACCTCAGTCGTAACCGTTATGACGACCTGTTTGTTGCCGTGCGATTGGCAAGCGATCAAGGGTATGAGCCAGAGAAAATCCTATTTACCGTAAGTGGTACATTTGAAACACCTCGGTCTATTCAAAGCACAGATGTCAATGGTGATGGCTATCCCGATATTGCGCTGAACTATCATGATGAGTACGCTTTTCAAACTTGGTGGTTATACGAACCGCAGAGCAACACCTATATTCAAGACTCTAGTGGCGGTTTATACAACAGCGATATAGACAGTTATTTCAACAGCTTTTTTCGATCTTTTACAGATTTCGATGGCAATCACCTTAACGATATCTTTCGTCTTGGTGAGCTAAACGAAGGGTGTCGCAATGGTCCGCCACAAACTTGCGGTATTTTGCAAGTCAACATGCAAGACTCACCAGGTCAATTTGGCAATTGGATAGATGTCGACCCACAAAGATACTCATTTCAAGACATCAAGATTATCGATATTAATCAAGATGGCCGTCAAAACCTGTTTATCAGTGGCAACCCTTGGAGAGAAGATCAAAATTACCCTAATACCACGTCTAAATATTGGTATCAGTTTGACCAAGACGGCATCATTACCAAACATCAAGCTAACGCAATGCCAAATAGAATTGTAGATATATATGGTACTGATCACGCCTATTTGGTCGATTTTCATAGCAACAACAAAATGACGCCCTTTCACTATAGCGAGCTGGCCAAAATGCCGGTGCCCACAGAAATGCAAACGCTGCCAATAACCTTGAATTTCTCACCACGGTTTATCGATATTGATAAAGACAATGACTTGGACATCATTCATTATGATGATGACCACATATATCTAATTGAAAACAAGGTTAAATAACACTGGCACAAGCATCGGAAGCAGCCCATAATTGGGCTATCCGATCACTGTCGTTTTAAGGTAAGAGCTTTGGCTACCACCACTTCAAACACCAACTTACAAAATGTAGATGACTTTCTTAGTCATTGTCATCTACGCAAATTCAAAGCCAAAAGCACCATTATTTATACTGGTGATAAAGGCGAATCGCTGTACTACATTGTGTCTGGTTCGGCAGCGGTGGTGGTTGAAGATGAAGACGGCCATGAGATGATTGTGGCCTACCTTAACAACGGCGACTTTTTTGGTGAAATGGCCTTATTTGAAGACCAAGACCAGCGAAGTGCTTGGGTTAGAGCCAAAAGTGACTGTGAAGTGGCCGAGATTGCCTACAGCCGATTTACAGGTTTGGTTCAACAGCGCCCTGATTTGATGTTTGCCATTGCCTCTCAAATGGCTCGGCGCTTACGTGACACCACCCAAAAGGTTCGCGACTTAGCCTTTTTAGATGTCACCGGCCGCATCGCACGTGCCCTATTGAACCTCAGCAAAGAACCCGATGCCATGACCCACCCCGACGGCATTCAAATCAAAGTCACCCGCCAAGAGATTGCCCGCATCGTCGGTTGCACCCGCGAAGTGGCGGGCAAAGTATTAAAAAATCTTGAAGAACAAGGCCTGTTAAGCGCCAAAGGTAAAACCATGGTCATTTTTGACAGAGGCACAGCCGTTATTTAACGCTGCAAACAATACTTACGGGGCAAACATCAACCACCAATCAACGCCCCGTAAATCCTACTCCCCTATATTTACCCCAGAACAAACGCTTCTAAATCCATGAAAATATTCAGTTTTGTGACCTTGCTCACAAAATAAAGTCCTTTTGTCATTTGTTTCGTGAGAGGGTTCACAGTTTGTTCAGTTAAAACCCCTTATCATCATTTCATGGTCAAAACACGGGATAACATCATGAAATCAGCCAAACCCCAAAGCAAACGAAATATCGAAAATACGCTGGCCAAACAATTTGTTGTGCAATGGAAAACCCTGCTCAGTTTTCTTGTGGTAGTGGTATTAATTGCGATTTCGCTCAGCGCCACGGCCCGCGCCCATGAAGATACGCAGGCAGCTAGTGACGAAGCGACACTGAATTTCACTTACGACAGCAACATTCGGTAGGAGCGTCCGTCCCGGCGCGATATTGGCCATTGGCCAATCATAAAAAGACTTCCTGACCACATGGACTGAGTCAGAGTATGCAACGGACGGCCCGTTGGTTGGCATTTGGGGGAATGCCAGCCAACACCCTTTTTTTGCCCGATGAAATCACAACCAAAATTCTAAACGCAAACCAAACAACCAATAATTCGTTTCAACCAAATCATTGCTCTCATCAGCATCACTATTCACATCCAAATCACCCAACTTCATACCACTGGCCCATTGCACCATAGGCGAGATATACACGTTGTTCAGTAACTCTTTGCGATAGTACACCTCAAAATGGCGCACAAGCGAATCATCTGCCTGATTAAAGCGGGTCAAGGTAAGACCACCAGCCAAAGTACCACCAGCGATATCACGCTCATAGGCGATGCTGTAAAACTGCTCTGCTTCACCATCATCAGCGCTGGCCCAGCCATATCTCAAATTAAAGCTGCCCACATCGGCAAAATAATCGACTCCGCTGTAAAGGCCCCAATTGGCTGAAGCATTGCTGCCGCTATTATTCCAATAACCCACATTTGCTTCATAGGCCTTGGTGGTAAACAATAATTCACCTGCGCCAAAAACCCCTTTGTCGTGTGCACTAACATCAAACAGGTCTGGGTACGACTGAGTCTGGTCGTTTTCGTTGGTACTATTTTGCACACCATGACTACTACTGACCACCAATCGATAACCAAAATCTTCATAGCCATTCCAACTCATGTCTTGCACCATGGCGGCCAATGCATAATCAGGAAAACTAATGGTCATGTTGTTAATAAGCTCCAGCGACAAAAACTGGCTAACCTCGTCATTGGCCAAAGCACTGGTATCGACCAGCGTTGTGACCTCAGTTAAACCCAATTTCCAACCATGATTTCCTTCTCTGTCGGTATTACCATAAAGATAAAACTCTGATAACTGAGCACGACCGCCACCTTGGTTATGAACCGCAGTGCCCGCATCGGCATTGGTATTTTCAAACCGGTTTGAGACCGAATTCGCACCTGTGCTTTTGGCATATTCAACCCAGCCATAAGCGCCCCAACCGTTAAACTGAAGGGTCAAATCTAAGTCAAGTGAATACAAAAACTCGGTATCATCCAAAGGTTGATTGTCTACCTGATAAGTAGTGGTTAATACCGCGCCCACAGCGTGCTCACCCGGTTTTAACAGTTCATCTTTGTCAGATGCCCACACGGTGCTTGCCTGTAATAAACAAGTCAACAACACGCAAGTGTACGTAAAGCGCGCTGATTTATTGATAAAATTCACAGTCATTTCCTTTTTTCTCCATTAAACCGAAAAGGCAGCCAAACATAACCTTGGCTCACCTGCTCTGGCCATTTGACACAAACGAGCAATACTGGTGCTACCTTCGAGCGCCGAATCAAGCACGTAAGTACAGCGGTTACTGTTGTCCATCACTTTGAAGTTTTCGACTTGCTTAGAGGTAAACGCGCCATAAAAGGCAAATAGTGCAGTCATTTGTAAAGCGGGATTAGCGGCTTTAAGGGCTTCGATACGCTTAATGTCGGCTTCGAACTTGGCGAGGTCTTTGTTTTTAACAAATAGGTCAGCATTGGCGCAGCGAATTTCTAAATAGTTGGTTTGGCTTGCATCGGCGATTGCGCCATCATTCATAGTGAAATCACACCGCGAGCCATTGCGTTTTTCAGTGACGGCTTCAACACCTTTGGTGGCGTGATAACTCAAAAACAGCGATTTGCCATCAGTTTGAGCCACACCCGGATAATGCACATCAGTCTCGGTGATAAATGGGCTTTGAGATTGGTTGCACATATGCACCAGCTCAGCAGTAAACCACTGTTTCCAACAGTTTTTGAGGTTCGTTTCAGACATAATCGCATTAGCGCGATTAAAATCGTATTGGTTTTGAACAAAGGTTAAAAAGTTATGGGCATTCATGAATTGGCATCGTCGCTATCGGGTGAAGGAAAAATGCCAGCCTAACAAACCCGCTTGGCGACGACTCGGGGAAAACGACGACAATTACAACAGCGCATCAATCATCATTTTAATTGGGCTGACAAACAAATACAGGCTAATTAAAATCAGCCATATCAACACAATAATATCAAAAGTTCTCATGAAAATTTCCTTAGTTCTTTGTTATTTACGTAGGGGCCATTCCCCGTGATTGCCCTTTTGGGGCCTTTGCTCAACACTTTGCCCTTATAAACTACAACTGAAAAACCACATCATTACCGCAACTTTGCGCCGTTGAATAAAAAGCCAGCTTGCGCTGTTTGAGTTGTAAATAGAGCCAGTTGGCGTGGTATTCGCAGGCCTTATTGAGTTTAAAAAAGTCACTTTGACGAAATGATTCAATGATTTGAATATCACGACTGAGCCCCGCCCCACTACAGAGCATCGCTTGTTCGAGCAAATGATCTGGACGACAACGAAAACCTGCCCACCAGTTAGAAGCCACCGACTTTTGGCTCAAACCATAATGCCCCAGCAATCCTGGCAATTGGTTTAACCACATGAATTCTCGCTCCAGCGGGTCGCCTTTAAAAGAAAACAGTCGATAAAGTGTATTGTCTAATAGTGCTGGATTGGTTCCTTGCTTTTGCCAACTCAAGTGAAGCTTGTTACGTACAGATTTACCACGTACATAACTTTGTATGGTGTAAAGTGTCCAATAGAACGCTTCAACCAGTTTACGAGCCCTTAAATCAGCCATGTCTGGCGATGCATTCGTCGTTTGATTTTGCTTACACGCATTACCCCAGGTATTTTGATAAACAAACAATCGACAACCGAGCAAGGCCATTTCAATCGGCGAGGTTTTGTTGTCATAGCGAGCTTTATTGAGCGAGTCGTTGATCATCTGGCGGGCAAACGGGCTGTTTGCCTGACACTTCAGTCGGGCATCTAATTCGGTGATCTGCTCATACGATTGCGGCTCAGCACCTAGGTCACCTTCAATCTCAACCATGCCTTCAACCTCACCTTCAACTACGTCATCAAGAACGGGCTCAGACCAACCATCTAGTCTTTGAACATGCGCTTGTGTTGTAGGTTGAGCTGCGGGTTGACGAACCAAACGCTCAATCTTTGCCGCCAACTTTTGCCCGAACGATGGCTTCATCTTGCCACCATCTTTCCAATCAATGTCGGTCAGCGGGTTATAGGCGTGTTGAATCGGTTGCATCGACTCCACTGCGTTGTCACTAACACCTGTACTTGTAAGGCGAGTATCAATAATATCTCGCGACACCACCACAGGCTCAGGTGCTTCAAACGCCGGAAAACACCTAAATGCCAACTCACTGTGATAAACACCCAAATCATCTTTTGCCACACCAGACCCAGTGACACAGGGCGTGAATTTTTTGCCTTGATAATGCCAAGGCAAAACCGCCTCAGAGCCAATATCCAACTGGGTCATTTCATAACAATAACCCGCCAGCTTTTGCGCGTTATATTGCGTCATGCCACCGAGTCGAGCGGCCAGATAAGTGCCGTAATAATGAAAGTGTTTATCCACAAATCAGTCCTACGTACCCTGAGGCAAGGCTTTGGTATCGCCATTTAAACGCCTAACGGTTTCAACAAAAAGGTCAACTTCTTTCTTCGCCGCCGCTTCGTCGATGGTCGGTTCAGCAATGTAAGGCGTCAATTCACTGCGAATATGACCGCCTGCCAAATTGTCTTTTTTACGTTGCACCACAATGGCACCAATGGCTTGGCAAAAGGCAAAAGAGTCGGTTTTACAATAAATTCGATGCTGTTTCGAAATTTTCGCACCTTTGTCATAACGCGGTGATGCATACGACACCATGTACGGCTGAACACTCGGATCATCACCGACAATATCGGCGCACGAAAACAAAATAAAATCGGTAGATTTATGCTCATCCATTATCTCATTACACATCGGCAAGTCTCCTTCAACACCGAGGTTGTAATCGCAAAAGAACACGTCAATGCCTTTAACGAGTGTGCCGACCATACTTTTGAAGTTAGCCATGATCTCTTGAGGAATGCCGCCCGTATCGCCATGCAACTTAAACTCAGCAGATTCAACGGTCATCTGTGATTTCCAGTTAGCCAGCAATTCAGAGTTGTTGCTGCCATCCATGTCTTTGTAGGCAACTTTGTAACCATTGTCGAAAGCCTCTTCAACTTCAGGTTGGTCAGTTAAAAAAGCAAATTTACGGCCGTCTGCGGCCTCGCATGAACGAAATAATAATTTTCTCATGATGTTGTTGTAACTCCAATTTTTAGTAAGGTACGAGTGTGGGTATGTATGTAACTGTATTGCGCCAACCAACTTTTAACTTGGTTGAATCTATTGCTCAGTAAGGCAGATTGACGAACTGGCAAAATGATGTTGACCAGTGAAAATGCCATTGCTCAGCGGCCAGCCTAAAACGCTCATCGAGTCTTTGGGCTAAGTCATCAGGTTGTTGATATACAGTCACTGTTAACTGCATCGCAGCTTTATCTGGCTGCAACTCAAGGTGCTGGGTTAAGTGCGATAAAAAGTGATGGCGGTTCAACAACATCGGTTTACGAGTGACTCCGTACAACTGAACCTGCTCACCTATAAAGGCCGCGTAAAGCGGCGGCGTTTTGTTTTTTATTGTTGTATTGGTTGTTAACTCACTAATACTGAGTTTTACCAACAGTTTTGCACTGTTCGCTGGCAGTTGCGCAATCCACTGTGGTAGCTGATTAAGCGAAAATTCGCGTGGCTTTGATGGCAATAATTGTTCAATCACACAAGCAGGATAAGTCGCAACCTCAGCAATCAGCCCTAAATTCATTGCCTGTTCAAAATAATGCTGAACCGTTAACTCTTTGAAACGGATTGAAGGCACTGACAAGCAAGGTTTGAGGCTGTCTGACAGGGCGCTGCTATGCAGGTGCTGCTGAACCTGTTTGGGTGATGACAAAAATAATAGCAACAACGGCAACTCAACATGATAGGCCCGTGCCAGCGCCTCTAATTGACTGGCGATAGACTCAACGTTGCCACTTGTAGCTTCGGCCGGCGCATTGACAGACGCTTGAGGGGTTGTATTACCGCCAAAACGAACCAAACGACAACTGCGCTCAGGCAACCCAGGCCATGGAAAAGCCCTAACCACAGGCGCGCGCATAAACGCTGCCGCTAAGGGGTGTTCTTGTTGATGGTCTTGCGTGGCATTTTGCCAACCGAACCATAGGCCGCTAGTAACGCTGGGGTTTTCTGCTTTGGTCGCTTTTTTGGCTTTGGGTTTTGGTTCAAACTTAGGTTTTAGTTTTGGTTTTAGATTCGACTCTCGCTCAGGAGCAAATTCAGGTTCTGGCAGCGGTTCAAGTGCCAAATCCAGCTCAGGCGCTACCTTAGGTTCAGGTTCAGGTTTTGGTTCAGGTTCTAACCTTTGCGCTTGTTCTTGCTCAGGCTCAGACGTTAACTCAGTTTCCAGCGCCAGCTCTGGCGCTAATTCTGGCATCACTTCTGGCTCAATCGTCGGCTCTGGTTCTGATGCCAGTTCAACCGTTGCATCCACTGCTGCATCCACTGTCTCTTCGCCTGAATCAACGGGTGTCAGTAGATTTGGGATCCCCTCTAAAATGGTCGGCAACTGGCTGATCATATAGGCATAAGGATTGTTACCCGGTTCAAAACTGGCCACTGGAGATTGCTCATAATGCGGTTCTTCACTCGTTTTAGCCTCAGTTTTGGCCGCTGACGAAAGTGCTTTTTGAGACGCTTGCTCACCTTTATGAGCAGCATTTTGAGCTAAGTTCTGACCTTGCTTTGGTGTTGTGTTTTTCTGAGCTTGTTGTTTAGGCTCGCCACTGGCTTCAACCCCGGCAGTCTTACGGATTTTGACCGGTTGATAAAAAGGGCGCGTCAGCACGACACGCCGGTAGCGAATGCGCTTAGTTGTGTTGGCCATTAGCCGGTCCTTATCGATACATCAATGCAGATATCAGGCGAACGTCGCCTGATGAAAAGAAAATCGCCAACCAATCGTTAAAGACCGTTGGCGAAGCTCGTTCAACTATAAAGCGGCGGTGGCGGCGCTGGTTAAACTTGACATTAATGCATTAACCGCCTTTTGTGCCTCTGACAAAACGACAATCTCTAAGGTCACCAATTGGCCCTCTAATACTTGTTTTTCGCGCTCCAGCTCAGTTTGATAATCTTCGTTCGTCAATTCACCGCTTTTAAGGCCTTGGAGCAACATCACAAAAGGATTATCTTGCTGACCAAACATCTTCATCAAAGCCTCACTGACCTCGCCCCCACTTTCGCCCAGCACACTGGCCGCATTATTGGCTGCATCATTTAACAAACCATTAATTGCATCACTCATTGGATATTCCTCATTATTTTGATTTAGGTTCTTTGGGTTTAGCACTTTCACCTTTGATCATTGCCATCAACAGGCGGTTATATTGACTGCGGTGAAGTTTGATGATGAAGTTCGACAAGCCTTTAGACTTTTGATGAGCAGCCCTTTCTTGCTTCCATAAGTCCAACAAAATATCGACCTGCTTGACCGTTAAATCATTCATTGGCCTAACCGATTGCATAGTGCGCAACGCGTTTAACTCAACATCAATATCTAGGTAGGCGTCTTTAAATTTCTCATAGCCTCGGTCTGCTGGGTCGGCGTAAGTCATGGTGATAAAAAAGCGGTCGATTTTTTTATTGATCAGCTGCATTTCATCCATTGACGCTTGGTCGTAGTCAGAGATAAAACTCATCGAACAGGCCGACATAAACAAACAAAGACACAACACAAGGCCTAATCGCAAGCAGTGTACCGCTTTAATTTGAAGTGCTCGGTTTGGCCTAACGCCATGGTTTTGTGGCATGGGTAAAGTGAGGGTTTGCATTAGTTATTCCTTTGATTTGAAGTGATAAAAACTTGAAAGCCGGCGAGCAAGTTTTGAATTTTTTTTTGACTGATGGGCTGCTCATCAACAAACAACTGCTGCTGAATACGATTGAGTTCAACTGACAGCTCGCTAACAAACTGTTGTTTTTCGCGCTCAAACTGATTCACTAAACTGTCTTTTATCACCTGAGTATCTTCAGCGACTGGCGGCGAAATAAACGACTGAACAGTTTCTACAATGCGGTCGAGCACCTTATAAACCAGATTGGCCGAAAAACCGCCAACCAACGCCATAGTGATCCGCAGAGCAGCATGACTGACCCCGCCAGCACTTGGGTCTGCTCCAGAAGATGCCGCAGCGGCACTGGCTACAGCATCAAGATTAATAGGAATAAGCTGGGTTAAAATAATGCCCGCAATCAGGCCTACCACAAAACGCACCCAGTAAGAGCTTTCGTATTTAGGGTCGTAACTGCCATCGGTGACATAACCATTGGCTTTAAATAGCGCCGCAAACGAAGCACCAATAGCAGCTGAGGCCATCAAAATCGATTGCACAAACAACAGCTCGGTGCCTTTCATATCGAACATGCTAGCAACCATGTTTTCGTTGTTGATGTAGGTCGACAAGCTCAGGGTGATCAGCAACAGTAACGAAGTAATTGCCACCAACATCATTCTGCGAATAAGGGGCACAGAGCCTAAGAATAAAAATGGGGAGGCTTTGGCTTTTTCGTCGGCCATCAACACAATCGTTTCGGGTTTGGCAGGAGACACCAACTCAGACAGGCGATTATGTATCGCGGCGAGTTTCACAATTTTTTGCTCGGTCTTATCGACCTGAGTTTCTTGCGCCAACGCTTTCATCACACTACCCGGCACTGGCAACCCTTTAGCAAACGCATGTAATGCCATGGCCTGACATTCTTTTTCAAGCCTCAACCACATCGCAGGCTGCGCAGTTTCGTCGCTGTGCGAACCGCTCTCATTGTTGTTTTTATCTTGAGTTTCAATCGGTTCCATGTGGACCTTTGAGTTTGTGTTGTTTTAATGTAGCGACATAGTATCGGGGGAGTTGTAGCCAAGACTCGGGCAGATTGAGGATTGTTTATTTTCGGGGATTTGGCTGGGTTTTGGGTTGTTAAGGTCAAAAACTTTTGATCTCGGAGGCACAAGCAATATGATAACCCATAGCCAAACCCTAAATAAAACCTCAATTTATACAAGGGGTTGGCCATAAACTGCAAATAACCGATGGGTTACGCGAAATCGCTAACTACGCCTCGCAAGCTCGGCCCATCCTCCATATGAGCTTTAAACAGGCACTTGAGTTATTTTATAGGTGGTGCAGGCGCTGGCTTGGCGGGTTTGTCGATAGATTGCTTGATGTTATCCACCAGTTTATCCATCAGCGTGAACAACAGGTCGACGTTGTAACCCATCAAGAACGCCAGTGCCATGGGCGATAACGACGCCATCGCCCCCGCATCGTCAGGTTTTAAGAACCAGCCGATGATCATCCCGCCGAGCGCCCCCAGCGTGAGTCTTAATCTGAATCTTATTTCGCTGTCAAAGGTATAGGTCAACGATTTGATTTCGACCATCAAACTGCGCAACACGTAAATAAACGCGCCGAGCAAGCCATATAACAACGGCAAAACATAGGCCTGAAAGGCATGCAGTACAAAATCTGCCGACACAATATTTTCAAAATAAACAATGCGCACCTCATGCAACTTGCGCTTCAGACTCAACTCACTCAGTTTTTCGGCGTTTTGTTCGGGTTGCTCGTTGAGCACGTCTTTTTCGTGTTGATACCTTGCGGCAAAATAGGTGGGCAGTTTGCCATCGAATCCGCCACCAACCAACCAAACTTTATTCCACAACATCAACAGTTTGTAATTGGCATCAAACTCCTGGTCTTGAATTTCAAGGCTCTTTTCCAATTCAGCTTGCTGCGCTTCATCCTTGGCCATTTTGGCGATTTGACCATTGGTCGCTTCGCGTTTTTCGAACATGTTAGTCAAATTGGTTCTCAGCTCGTAACCCAACATAAAATACAATTGGGCCAGCAACATCAACAACAACGCCACCATGGTATAACGCCGATACCAGCCCACCGCTTTGTCGGCCTTGGTCTGCTCGGGTTTTTTAGCGCCATTTTGGCCGCTCTTTTGCGGGATTATCGCATTGATGCTCTCAACCGTGACCGGATAAACCAATTTTGCCAGTTTGTCGTAATTAATCAAAAAACGGTTTTCTTCTTCGGCGCTCCAATGGCCATTGGCCAGCACACATTTGGCGTCGATAATCGCTTGACTTAAATCGGGGTCGAGACTGGCAACACCATTTTTAGAGATATACGTCAACAATCGTTGACCATCATTAATCGCCAGTTCCATTTCGGCACTAACTTGCAACTTTTTATCATCGTTTTTATTTTGTGGTTCAGTCGTTGGGCTTGTCATGTTTGTTTTTCGTTTAAGCATACCGGCAAGAAAACTCCTGCAGATGAAATAAAATGGCACCCAACTTCCTTGTTGTTGGTGCCGAAAGTTGGCATGTATTGCGGTGATTGTTGTGCGTTTGTCGCCACCCAAGGTAGGCGCGACGTCTCCGGTGCGACCCAAGGCGAAACCTTGTCAAAAACATGATTTTGCTACGTAAAATATCGCAGTCAGACGCAGCTTCTACCCCGGGGAGAGGTCTCTAAACAGCGTCACCATAACTGAGTTTCGACACCTGTTTACCAGTGTTGTCTCTTAATGTGCCGATATCACCTTTGTTGTTCCAGATGGCACGTTTGCTTTTAAAACTAAAACCTCCAGTGCTGGCATCAACCTCGTTGGTATAAACTCGTACGCTAGTTCTTGGTGCCAAAGCAGTCAGTTGGGGGAATTCAAAATCTTGCCCTTTACCAGCGCTTAATTGCCAACCCGACACATCAACCCAATTATCACTGTCGTTGGTGATTTGCGCGTACTCATCCCCTTCACTGCCTTTTTCTTTGCCGTCGAAGTTGATGTGCGAAATGCTCACTACATCGTGCGCTTTGCTACCATAAAGCCAAGAAGAGATCAGCGTTTTATTACTATCATACAAAAACGCTTGATCCCCTTTGTTGTTCCATACCGAATTGAGACTGTTAAAGCTAAACTCGCCTTTTTTACGGGTATAAATGCGAATGCGAGCACCGGGCAAAATATAAGTGCCAACAGGAATAGTGACATCCTGGCGTTCATTACCGGCATTAACACGCCAGTTACTTAAGTCAACAATCATGGGGCCGGTGTTATTGATCTCAATAAACTCGTCTTCTTCGCCATTGCCCGACGAGCCATTGCAATCGACTTGACCGATAACGATTTGGCGTGGTCCAAGCAAATCAAAACAGCTCTGCCACCAAGCATTATAAGGCGGTTGTTGTTTATCGCTTTGCTCATATAACGCTTTAGCAGATTCTGTCACGCCCTGCGCCAATGCTTGCCAGCACGGTTCACTATCTTCACTAAATTGCAATGTTGGCAGCTTTTCTAAGAATGTATTTTTACTGTTATCGTTCACTGTTTTTATCCTATCTCTAATTGATTCTAAGCAAGGTCTAGCGCGCGTTTTGCACGCTCATAAAATGCGCCTCGACTGTCTAAGCCGTGGAATCCACCGTTGATTTTGCGGGTGATTGACTTGATGTCATCGGCGTCAGCCAAATCATTGAGTTTACGGCTTTGCCAAAACCAACACGCAGCCGATACAGCAGCAGCAGGGTTTTCGGCCAACATGTGTGGGTTACTTTCGCAATCCATACCAATAAACTCAGCACAATGTGCGTAGTTTTCTCGGCCCGTCAGTTGAATTAAGCCACGTCCTCGAAAGCGCCAACCGTCGCCCGATACCGAATTGCCATTGCCCATACGATTGGCATACACCACGTTAGCAATATCTTCAGGTTTACGGGCATAGCGCTCGGCCATTTCGTCGGTATAAAAATACTTGCTAAAAACTGCACGCAACGCTTTGGCGCTGTAATTGAGGTTTTCAGATTTATACTTGAAGCTGCCGCTTTCGTGGGCGATTTGGGCAATGAAGTGTGCCATTCGTACTGGGGTGTCGACCCCATACTTTGGCAACTCAGTGTTCAAGGCATCAAGATAGCGGTCGATGTCTTCGTCGCGCGCCGCAGGCATAATCTGTTGCAACTTAGCTTTATCAAAAATATTAGTCATCAATGGTCCTATGTCAGTGTCGTATTGAGCCGGCGACAACAATGCCATAGGCTGACGATGAGAACTCAGTTGAATTAATGAACCGTTGCTTTGAAATACTGAAAAGAAAGATTACTCAGGACAGTCACAGGCGGATTACTCAGGACAGTCACAGATTACACACACGATTACATAGGACAGTCACCATCCAAAAATAGAACGCAAGATTACTCAGGACAGTCACCATCTAAAAATAGAAAAGTAACCGCTTTAATTGGCATTATTCATCGAATATGACGCTAACAGTTCAGCATTGAATACTTTCGTGTTGGCAAAGAAGGGTTTGGCAGGTTTATTTTTGATTTTCGTAAATACAGCCCACGCCAATCTCAACAATGGTGTTAGCCGTTGCTCGATTAATGGTTAAAGCGTATTTTGTGTCGGGTAGAAACGTCAGCCAACACCACGGTGAAATTTTTGCCCGTTTTGGTCGGCATGAAAATGCAACGCCGAAGCCTTACCCGCAAAACCTGCGAACTTGCCTTCAAAATTTTGAACCAACTCAAGCCAGTCATCTTCTGTAATATTCAGCGCTTCTAAAACACCACGTTGGTCTTCATCGATGTAGCCTTTTTTGCGAGGGTGAACACAACGCCCGGTACATTCTGCCAAAGCCAAATAATCAATTAACGAAAAGTGTATGCCATTATCGTCTTGGTTTGAGCTAAATGGTAATAGCATTTTGGGTTGGCATTGTGGTTGAAACGTTGGTTTATTTGTTGTTTGTTTACTGGTCTCTTTGGCTTTGGCGAATGCTTTGATTCGTTCTTGAATAGAAGTAAAATCACTATCTTCAAGGCCTTTAGCAATACCAGCCCTCACCGGGTTTAAGTCGACATACATCATGCAACCTAAAACCGCCATGTCATCTAATAAGGCCTGCGATTTAAACCTCGACTCCCAAAAATGACCAGTGCACTTGTCTTCTTTGTTGGCTTTGCAAGCAATGTGCTGATTGAGAGAGCTCATAAACCAGCTGATGCTATTCAAGCGTTCACGCCACTGATTTATTATCGATTTAGCGACTTCACTTTCTATCGCACTCGCTTCACCTGCTTGATGACGTTCAACCAATACGTCACCACCGGTATAAACCGCGGTCCAACGGCTAACAACTTCATCATCGCTTAAAGCGATAGACTCGTCGGTGTTAACTTTAAGAACAAGGTGGTAATGATTGCTCATCACAGCGTAAGCACAAATATCTATGGTAAAGCTCGTTGCCAAAAACTTAAACCGGTCAACCAACCATTGGCGGCGATGCTCAAAGCTCTCGCCAGTGAGTTCATCTTCGCCACATAAAAACGCGCGACGAACGCATCGGCTGATAACGTGATAATAAGGGGTTTCTAAATAATCGATGAGACTACTCCGTGCCTGAGTCATAATATACATTCCA
>CALKGI010000223.1 GCA_938085045.1 uncultured Alteromonadaceae bacterium | reverse complement strand
ACCTTCAAGCTGTAATTTGTCTAAAAACTCGGTGGCTTGTTCAATGCTAGTGCTGGCCACATAGGCAAATGTTTCGGCGGTAATTTTGGCAATCGAGTTTTGTGGGTTTTTATTTGATGGTAATGCTTGAGCTTTAATTCTATCTAGAAAAAAAGTGAGTCTGTAATCTTGTGAACCATGGGCGTATACAAAAGCCCGCTGGTCGACATCGCGCAGTCGTTGACTCAAAATCGACAGTAAACTGCGCAAACATTCAGGGTCTTCATTCACTTTACCCCAAAAGGCCTGCCGGTTAAGTACCACCAATTCTGTATTTTTCACCGCCGTTGCGTTGGCAGAGCGCGGTTGATCGTCAATCAACGACAATTCGCCAAACAATGCCCCAGTGCCCAAAGTTGCCAAATTCAACGTACCGCCTACCGCTTCTTGGCGCGAGATATCCACAGCACCTGAGCCAATAAGATAGGCTTCGTCACCCACGTCACCTTCATAAAAAATCGGCATACCAGCGCTAAACAATAAATATTGAAAACAACCAGCAAATCGTTCGAGCAAATCACTTTTGCCCGCCAAAGAGCCAAACGCCCATTGATAAATTCGTGCCATATCACTGGCCATAGGCACAATGTCTTCACCAGCGGGTTCGTACCATACTTTCTCTTCGAGCACCTCAAACCCAAGGCGGCGATAGATACTGTGAGACTGAATGCTCGCGGTAACAATAATGTGTGTTGCACCCCACGAATAAGCCACGTCGCAGCTTAACTTGAACATCGCCCGAAAAACATCTCGTCGGTTACGCCATTTTTTGGCTATGGCCAACATGCCCGAACTCACAAATAGTGCTTTTTCAAGGCCTTGTGTTTTGGCTTGTGCATCGGCTAGTTTGCGGTATTCACTAAAATCATAGGTTTCATCGGCGGGTAATAATATGTCGCTGTCGAGATTGGTTCGCATCGTACCAACAGGGGTATCCCCTTCGTAGGCAATAACATTAACTAAATTGGGCAACGCGTCAAACTGGTCTAGAATGATGTCACTTTGAACATCTTCGAAACGTCCTTCTTCTTCAACGTAAACCTGATAACGCAGTAAATAAACATCGTGGCGTTCTTTGGCTGTAGTGGCGACTTTTATTCGAATTGACATAAGGTGTTCTTGTTGATTGATTTTAAATGGGTTTATGCTGAGGCCATTGTGTCATAAACAATGAAGCAGATGAATGCAATTATAGGCAAATTTAAAAAATCGAACAGATAAAAAAGAAGCAGACTAAATCAATCTAGTGATCATTCATTGCCAATGATACCAATGACATTAATTCACTGGTCTGATTTTGGGCAGGAAAAATAAGCAGTAGCAAGGCATTAATCGCCGCCTTTAGTCACTCTAATGGCAAGGTTAATAACGAAGCTAATGCTTATTTTAGCCAGCAAAATGACCAGTTAATTAATGGATTTGGTATGAAACTTGTTGCACCAAAAATAAACGAAAGTCAGCATTAACAAGAGCAACACAAAATAGGCAGTGTATGCCCACCAAGCAAGCCATGGCGGCGGATTAATGGTGATGTTTATGGCACTCCCTTTAAGGTTCCAATTACCATAGGCATTACTAACTCTCACCGTCAACTTGTACTCCCCCGCAGGCAGGTCAACATAGGTTGCGCTTGGGTTGTTGGCTGACGTATGAATCCATTTTGAATCCCAACCTTCAAGCCGGTAGGCGTATTGATTTGTCATCGGGTTAGCGAAATCCAGCGCAGAAAATTCGACCGAAAAAGCATTTTGGCGATGGTTCAGTGTTAATGTTGTCATTGGGTCAATCACTGGTTTATAAGTAGTTGTAGGCAATTCGTTTAACAACGAAAAGTCGGTAAAGACCACATTTGGCGGTTGCCTGCTCTGATTAATCTTGTCGGGGAAAAAACGGTTAAACCCGTTAACCCCACCAAAAAATAACTCACCACTTTGGCTACGCAGGTGAGCATTTTGGTTAAACTCGTTCGATTGCAGTCCGTCGTTGATGTCAAAATTAATAAAGGATTTATGCTCGGGGTCAAACTTAGATAGGCCTAAATTGGTGCTAAGCCACAAATGATTGTTGTCATCTTGCAATATACTGTAGACATCATCGTTGGCTAAACCGTCTTTTTCACGGTAATGAACAAATCTGGCAGTGTCTGGGTCAAGTCGGTTCAAACCCCCACCATAGGTGGCTATCCACAACTTGCCCGCATGGTCTTCATGAATCGACATAATGTGATTATGGCTAATACTGGCTGGGTTACCGTCATCATAAACAAAACGAATAAAACGCCCAGTCGATTGTTCAAGTCGATTTAAACCTGTGGCTGTACCAATCCAAATTTGCCCTTTTGAATCTTCAAAAAGCGCCGTCACATAGTCGTCACTCAAACTCAAGGGATCATCTGATTCATGCCAAAATCGCTTAAACTTGGCGTGTCTTTTATCGTAAGGCTCATAAGAATTCGTACCGCTGTGTTCATAGGCATTTATGTCAAACCGGTTCAAACCTCCGCCCCAAGTACCTATCCATAACCGCCCTTTTGAGTCGACCAACAGCACCTGAACTTCGTCATTGCTCAAACTATTAAGGTTGTTAACGTCATGGCGAAATTGACTGAACTGTTTTGTTTTTTTGTCAAAACGATTGAGGCCTTTGTCTGTCGCTATCCACATTACGCCATTTTGACCTTCTTCAATCGACCACACATTGTCGTTGCTAATGCTCTGCACATTAGACGGGTCATAACGAAAATGCTCGAACCCTTTGCCCGGTCCGTTAGAGGCGTTTAACCCGCCACCAACAGTGCCCAACCAAATAGAGCCATTGGTATGCTGAAAAAATGTCCTAACGTCATTGTGACTTAAACTTTTATTGTCCTTGGGTACATGTTTGTGATGACCAAATAATCGTTGCGATGCATCAACCCGGTTAACCCCTGCGCCTTCGAAGCCAATCCGCATAGTATCGTTACTATCTTCAGTTATCGCGGACACATTGTTTTGGCTTAAGCTTTTGGGGTTTTTATCTTGATAAGTCACATTGATAAAGCTGTCGCAAGGGGATTGTGGGTTTTGTGGGTTTTGTAGATTGTGAACAATTGGCCCTGACGCAAAAGCGCTTAGGCTAAACAGCAACATCATCAAAAACAACAAGGTTTGTTGCATGGTTTATTGGTTATCTAGACGATTCAACGCCTCATCAAGGCGCTTTTGCAACGAACGGTTTACCTCTAGCAACTGTAAATGGGTGTCAACTCGGGTCAATAATTCATGCTTGGCTATGGGTTTGGTGAGGTGGTCGTTGCCCCCTACCGCGAAGCTCTGCACCAAATCGTGCACCTGATTTTTGGCGGTTAAAAAGATCACCGGCAACTCGGTAATGGCAAATTGCTCACGTATTTTTGTACAGACTTCAATACCCGACATTTTGGGCATCATCACATCTAATAAAACCAAATCAAATGGGCCTTGTTCATCGAGTGCTTTGAGCGCCTGTTCGCCGTCTTTTGCTTCAACCAGTTGAAAATGACGTAGTGACAAGTGATTGTTCAAAACATGCAGGTTAATGGGTTCGTCATCCACCAGCAGCAGGCGAAAACGACTACCGTCATGGCTGGCAGCAGCGGCGACTTTGTCATCGATTTGTTCATCGCCATCTTGATGATACATAGGTGAAGCAATAACAAAACTATTGTCGCTGTTACTGCGAGTGGCGGTTTCATCACAAACTTTTAGGGTAAATATAAACTCTGCACCGTGCCCTTCGCTTGAGTCTACTTCGATGGTTCCGCCATGAAGTTCAACAAGTTTTCGGGTAATACTAAGGCCAAGTCCTGTGCCACCAAAGGCGTTTTCGTGATCGTCATGCGCCTGCTCAAACGAATCAAAAATTGACGAAAAGTGTGCTTTGTCAATGCCAATACCGGTGTCACTTACACTGATTTTAACCCACTTGTCATGCTCAACCGTAATCACCTTAGCCGCCACGCTCACCAAACCACTATCGGTGAATTTAATGCCGTTACCAACCAGATTATGCATAATTTGCATCAACCGATTTTCATCTGCTTCAACCAAAGGCAAGTCAATGGGCACGTCGTTACGCAACTTCAAGGTTTTGTCACCAATCAGTGGTTGTGACAGTTTTAATACCACATCGGTCAGAATATGCAGGTCAAGCGGTTGTTGTGTCAGCACAATATCGGCTTCTTTGAGTTTCGATAAATCGAGAATATCGTTGATAAGGCTGCCCAACCGCTTACCGCTAGTAACCACCATAGCGAGATTAGCCCTAGTTTTATCCCCCAGCGCCCCCGTGGCCCCGTCGAGCATCGATTCGGCCAAACCAATAATGCCATTAAGTGGTGTACGCAGTTCGTGCGAAGTATTGGCCAAAAACGTGTCTTTGAGTTTGTCTAGTTGCATTAGGTGCTGCAAAACTTTGTGCTTGGTGCGGTAGTGCACCACAGCATAAACCAACCCCAGCGCCATAACTCCGTAAATTAGGTAAGCCCACCACGACAACCATGGTGGCCCAGTAACATCAATACCAATTGAGATCCCTTGCTCGTTCCAAATCCCATCGGCATTGGCAGCTTTCACCCGCAAAGTATATTGACCCGATGGTAAGTTGGTAAAATTGGCGCGGCGAATTTTGGCATCCGCAGTGATCCAATCCTCATCGAATCCTTCGAGTTGGTAGCGATATTGGTTTTTCAGTGGATTGTGGTGATCCAGCGCTGCAAATTCAAATGACACCAGATTTTGGTGATAATTCAGTGATACTTGCTTAAGTTGATCAATGGCTTTAGGTAAGGTAAATGTATCATTCGCCCCCAATATATCTACCGATTGGTTAAACAACAAAAAATCACTAAAAGCCAATTTGGGTGGTTTTTGGTGCAAGCCTATGGTTTGTGGATAAAAGCGGTTAAAACCATTAATACCGCCAAAAAACAGCTCGCCACTAGGGCTAGAAAAAAAAGCGCCACCGTTAAACTCGTTACTTTGCAATCCGTCAGTCACATCATAATTGATGAAAGTTTCAGTGACTGGGTCAAATCGTGACAATCCCATGTTAGTACTGAGCCACAAATTACCGGTTGCGTCTTTCAACACCCCATAAACCGCATCATTAGCCAAACCGTCTTTGACCCGGTAGCGTTTGAATTTGCCGCTTCTAACATCAAATTTGTTCAGGCCACCGCCATAAGTTGTCACCCAATAAGTGACTGGGCCGTCTTGCAAAACGCTGGTAATAATATCGCCACTAATACTGCTTTCATCGTTCTTGTCGTGACGATAACGAGTAAATTGGCCTGTCTGTGGGTCATAACGGTTTAATCCGCCGCCCCAGGTGCCAATCCACAAAATATGTTGCTCGTCAGAATATAAAATCAAAACATTGTTTGAACTAAGGCTGTTGGGGTTGTTAGGCTGATGAAGAAAACGTTTAAACGACTCACTTTTAGCTTCAAAAAGGTTGACCCCTCCGCCGCCTGTGCCAATCCATACCCGGCCTTTTTTGTCGACTTCAATGCTTTGAATACCACGGTGTGACAGACTTGTTGGGTCTTGTTTGCTAGGCATGAAACGCTTGAACTGTCCAGTTTGCTCATCATACAAATTCAAACCAGCACCATTGGTGCCAAACCACATTTTACCGCTAGCATCTTCGGCCATCGACCACACAGAGTCATGACTAAGACTATTGGCATTATTCGAGTCATGAGTGAGATATTCAAAACCGACTTGCTCTTTAGCCAATTTGTTTACCCCACCGCCATAGGTGCCAACCCATAAGGTTTGTTTAGAGTCTTCAAAAACAGACATCACCGCATTGTGGTTAAGACTACGCGGGTCAGATGTTAGATGTTTAAAATGGCCAAAATCCTGATTGGCACTGTTAAGTTTGTTAACACCACCGCCTGTGGTGCCGGTCCACAACAGGCCATTACTATCGAGATAGATACTGCGAACAACATTGTCGCTCAAACTATAAGCTTCAGAGGGTTGATGGTCGAAATGTGAAATTTGACGTCGTTGCCGGTCAAAGCGATTCAAACCACCACCATTGGTGCCAATCCATAATTGTCCGCGCAAGTCTTCATTTATGGCCGTAACATAATTGACGTTTAAACTGTTTAAATCATCTTTTTTATGGGTAAACCAAGTGAATTTTCGAGTCTTTGCATCTAACAGGCCAAGGCCATCAAAGGTGCCTACCCACAGTTGCCCTTTCGAATCTTCAAAAAGACTAAAAACCGCATTAACATTCGAAACGGTTAGCTGTTTAGGATGATGTCTAAAATGCATAAATCGTTGACTATCAACATCAAAACCGTCAAGCCCGCGATGCGTCCCAATCCACAAAATACCTTTGCGGTCTTTGAGCAAGCTGATGATATTGTTACTGATTAAGCTATTTTCATCTGACTTATTGTGTACAAGGCGTTTAAATTGTTGGGTGGTTTTATCAAAAGCATTGAGGCCATTTTGGTGGGTGCCCACCCAAATAGTGCCGCGAGCATCTTGGGCAATGGCAGTGACATAGTTTTGACTCAAACTTTGTGGGTCGTTTTCATTGTGAACATAGCGAACAAAGCGTTGGGTTTGACGCTCAAAGTAATTCAAACCACCACCTCGGGTGCCAATCCACAATCGCCCGTCAACGTCTTCAAAAAGTGTGGTGATATAATTACTAGACAAACTGTGAGGGTCTTGTGGGTCGTGGCGAAACAACTTAAATTGATAACCATCGTAGCGGTTCAAACCATCTTCGGTGCCAAACCACAAAAACCCCTGATTATCTTGAACGATGCCCACCACAGTGTTTTGTGACAACCCCTCATTAATGGTCAGATGTTCAAAACGCACCGCCGGGGTTATTGCAGTTGCTTGCATGGCGTAAAACAGTAGTAAAATGGTAATCAATCGACGCATGGCGTTTATCTTTTATGAGTTAATTAAGACACTTAGACAAAGCATAGTGCATATTGCTGAACAAAACCTTTGATCCTATAGGCCCATCAAAAACCGGGGGTCGTATTATCTGTGAGATTTTAATATAATGACTTCATAACATAAATATAACAATCAACAGTACAATAAAGAGTGAAGTAGATGATGAATAAAAATTTCCCACTTTCAGCGGCCAAATTGGCCATCAACGCTGGCCTTGTCAGCTTATGTTTGACCACCACCGCCTTTGCCGGTGACAACCATGCTCATGATAACCATTCGCACGACAAACCTGCTGTAAACAAACTAACACCCAGCAATAAAGCCGACAAAGCGGTAAAAGCAACGCCACTGAACGGGGCTGCGAAAAAACTCAGCGCAGCCGATTTAACCCCTGATCCGGCCAAAAAATTAAGCCTTAAAGACTTTGTTAAAGGCGCAACGCGATTACACGGTTACCTTAAAAACGCGGTAGAAAAAGCGCCCGAAGAGGCCAAAAAGTTTTTGGTAAAAGAAAAGCTAGAAATAGAACGCCAATTGGCTAACCCAGAAGCGGCCTATAAAGAGGCAATGGACAAAGTCGAAGCACAGATAGCACGCTTAAAAGAACAAAAACTGTTCACCAACGACAACATCGCCTTAATGCACAAACACTACCTTGAAACCGAAGCTGGCAAATCAATGATCTTGTTGCAACAAGAGAATAAAAAACCGAACACGCCAGATGCAATCAAAGCCGAAATCGCCTTTCAAATGGGCCTTATCGCCCAGCGCGATCAGGTCAACTTTAAATCGGCATTACGTCACTTTAAAAAAGCCGCGAATTTAATGCCAACAAACAGTGAATACTTAGCAAAGCTGGCTGACCTGTATACCTTGATTGAAGACCATGGTGCGGCTGCCAAGGTAAGCATGAAATTGGCGAAAACGGGAAAATAAGTTAATTGTGGCGTCACCGCTGGCGCCAATAACTATATCCATACGCAAACTCTCAAGTCACCACACACTCTACACAGCTCCTAATATTGGTGTGCTTGCTCATCTTTTAATTTTGTTAAGATTGATGAATCATCACGGGCAATTGCCTAACGTTGCCAATAAAGTTTTTACAACAATCTAGTATGAAATCGACTTTTCAATAAATCTTGTGCTAGTGCCAACATTGACACTTTCGACATCTCACTAACCATTCCTAAAACGGTTTTATTGCTTTACAACATTTCCAGAAGGCCGCCTTAGATGAAAAGATTTGACTTCAGTCTCTCATATTTAATCTGTAACTAGGCGAGATGGTTTGGTAGGCGCTTACAAATCTCAAAAAAATTTGTGGGTCTATTCTCTATTATATTTAAAACGTAACAGAGGCATAGACGACAAATAAATCACGGCGATTATTATTCTAAAATAATTACGCTTCTCAAATGATTGAGGTGCGGTGGGCGCGCAGTTAACCTGTTATCTTTTAAAGTGAACATCTGCAGTCCATCTAGCGCTTGCGCTGACAAAGGCACATTCGAAAGTCGATTGGCACCGACATCCAGCCATTCAAGTCGTTTAAGTTTTCCAATCTGTTCAGGCAAAGATTCCAATTCATTTTCGTTTGCCTCCAACCAGTACAGATTTGTCAATCCGGTCATCGTATCAGGCAGTTTTCGCAGTTTGTTATTATCAATGATCAACATTTTCAAATTAGTTAAGTTGTCGATGGACGCTGGTAATTCTGACAATTGGTTGGCAGATAAAATGAGTTCTTCAATATTAGGCATTTGTGTAAAAAGTAAATCAAGCTGGTTGGCATCAAGCCGGTTATTTGCAAAATCAATTTCGGTTAAATGTTTTAGCGCAAATAATTTTGCAGGGATCTGCGACAGCCGAAAGTTATTCAAACTAATAACATCTGAACGACTTAGCGCAGTTGCCGCAATAAGCCGATCAACGGTATCGCTTAGGTCGGTGGTTGATTTATTGTAGGCATCGTGTTTTAGACTATCGAAACGATTGTAGTAACTATTTAATCCGGAAATCAAAGTCCTATCTTTGATTGAACCAATATACCCTTCGTCTTGTTTATCAACAATCAGACAGTTGTCATAGACAAACATATTTGTTTGTTCAATTAAAGTGTCTTCATCGAATAAACAGTGTTGTATAACATTGCTTTTAAGCAAGACCGTATCCATATCGTTGATATATCTAAGGTCTGCGCCAGATAAGTCATTATGTTCCAAATGAGCCATTTTCAGCCGAGCACCGATCAAATTTGCTCGGCGAAAATCGCTGACAATTATTTGCGCACCGGTAAAGTTCGCTTGTTCAAAATTTGATGCCGCAAATTCAGAAGAAATAATTTTGGCATTACTAAAATTAGCCTTGGTGAAGCTACTGTGGTTGGCAATGGTGTAAGAGAGATTCGCAGAACCAAAGTCAGTGCCTATCATCTGACTATCTCGTTGAATTTGCGTTTGTTGCAAATTGGCAAATTTCAGTGTGACCATGTTGAAATTACCTGAAATAGTAGCACCGTCTAAAGTTGCGCCTATCATCTGTGAATGACTTAAGTCCACATAACAAAGAATGGCATTTGATAAATCAACGAACGCAAAGTGACGTTGTTTAAGCGAAACAAGGTTTGATTTAACACCCGGCTCGCACTCCCTGATAACTGTCATTCTCGTGGTTCTGTCGCTGCCATTATCAGCAGAGGACAATATGAACTTCGGTCCTACTGTCGATTTGGCATTTAATTGAATGCCAGTGACAATTAATCGAGGAACTGCATATTGTAAATGGGAATGTTTGAGCCAGTATCGAATTTCTGTCGGCGAATTTTTATCTTTTATAAAACTCTGTTCAATTCCTGTGATATCCAATATCATCCAAAGTAACGTAAATCGGGTTGTCGAAAGAAAAATGACCAGTAAAATCAACGGGCTTGTAGCAATACTGCTACCAATAGCCATAAATAAGGATGCATCACCGGTACTTACGCTGTGATTTTTATTTGAGAATACAGCTTGTCTGTAGTGCACTAGAGTAAAAATATTGATACCAAGCCAAAGTGTATGCCAGCCAGTTAATAATGCATCTTGAAGCGCCGCCACTCGCCATTGTATAACAAATAAGACCAGTATCGGCGCAGTAAAACAGACAAAAGAAACGATGATGTGAACCAACATTCTATCCAACCGTGGTGCTGTAAGTTTAGTTTGCCGGTCTTTGATCCAAATATTAATAATGTAGGGTTTGAGTAATATATAGTGACTGCTCTTGTTGTGTTTTTCATGACTTAACCAAGCCGTCAATTTTTTTGTGTGCTGTTGTAGATTAAACAGCAGGTTAAAGTGAAAACTAAATAATACGATTGGTGCCAGCCAAAAAAAGATTTCTAGGGGTATTTTAAAAGTGAGTAAGGCAATCGACTGTTGGTTGTCAATCAGCAGTAACTGCTCATGCCCCGTACTTAAAATAGAAGAAAAAATATACATTTCAATCAATAAAAAAGCTATAAGCAAATTACGATTCTTGTCGCTGGAATCATCCAAAGCAACTTTTAACTCCGCAAAATCCCGCGACTTTACGACTCCCATTTTTTGACTTAATGTTTCTTTTTTAATTAAATCTACCATGCTTTATTACGACTCGATTCGCATTTTCTTAAGGCAAATATTGCAGTGGCAACCAGAGGTACTCTTGTTGCCCACCAAGTGTTGAGAAAAACCACCGTTTTGCTCCCACAAGTCGATATTTGCACTCAAATGCATCGGTCTTTTTGTCTAGATTGTAAGTCATTGTGGCCTCTTCCCCACTTGAGACAGCTCGAAGTTGCCCAGTTTTTTCGCACAGAAGCTTCCGAACTGAGAGATAGAATGCCGGTGAAGTAGTCAGTTTCTCAGCAAATCGTTCAGGAGTATGATGAAATATTGATGACCAGTATTCTTTTTCAATACCGAAGTATTGCGCCAAAACTGAACTAATCTCCATCCCTTGCGCAATATCATCTCCAATTAAATTGGAAAAAATCACACTTATTGCAGCAGGTGCATTCTTTCGTAATTTTCGCTTGAGTTGCTGATTTAAGCTAACTAAAAACCCAAGCATTTCGTCTAACTGAAATCTAGCTAATAGTACCCAAGGTTTAAAGTTTTGATATCCATTCAGGTCCACACTTTGAGACCAAACATCCAAACTTGTTGTAGCATAGAGATCGTTTTTTAGCATATCAATCGCTTTACTAGCATCAATCTGATCAATTAAAGCCTTAGTTCTCAATTCAATACCAGTTGTGACCTTGCTAGCCAATTTTGTACGAGCCGTTATTGCTGCGGTAACATTACTGGCAAATGATGCAGAGTTTTTTTCGTTTTGCCTTAAGGCTTTTAAGATATAGCTTCTAACTTTCCTCTTATCAGATTTTTTCTCTTGCTGAGAAATTCTTACAGTGTTGAGATCGCCCCAATTGCCACTTAAATTGATGACTGCGTTTACTTGTTGAGAGAAAAGTTTCGACTCTTGCAAACCACTATCTAAGTGAATTGCAGACAAAACAACTG